>JAHEBN010000226.1 GCA_024645245.1 Jiulongibacter sp.
GGACTTTCCAATACAGAAAGTTTTTCCGGATATCCATCTGGGTTGTTTTGCCAAAAATAAAGCTTAAATGCACCTTTTCTTATGGCGAAAAGCTTGGTGCCGTGGTAGAAAAACATCTCATTTCTGGGTGTTGCATCTGAGCCCTGCCACACTGCCGATAAATCAAATCCATCGTAAATCCGATCGTTTTGCATTTTAACACCTGCGAGCTGGCTCAAAGTGGGAAACAGATCAAGTGTGCTGCCCATTTTCGAAATTACAGCGGGTTTTACAAAAGCTGGTGCCCATACTATAGCTGGTACCCGCATGCCTCCTTCGTAGGATGTGCCTTTACCACCAAATAATGGTCCTGCCGAACCGCCGTGTTCATTGAATACTTTCCAAGGGCCATTATCCGAAGTGAATATTACATAGGTATTTTTATCCAAACCTTCTTCTTTCAGGGTTTTCAATATTTGACCTACACTCCAGTCTATTTCTTGAATCACATCACCATACTTGCCTCTTTCGCTGGTTCCAAGGAAATCTTTGGAGGCAAAAAGCGGTATATGCGGCATGGAATGAGCCAGGTAAAGGAAAAATGGTTTCTCTTTATTTTTTTGAATAAATTTTACGGATTCTTCAGTGTAGTTTTTGGTTATAGTATGCTGATTTGCAGGCCTTTCTATGATTTCATTGTTTCGGATCAAGGGTACATTGTAATAGCTAATTTCCGGATTAAAGTGCATTTCGCGTTTAAAACCTTTTTCCTGATCCATGTCGTTGGAGTAGGGGATACCATAATAATAATCGAAGCCATTATTAAGCGGTAAAAATTTCTCTGATGTCCCAAATGCCACTTTCCTATGCAGGCCGTTTGGTAATTGGCTTTTTTGAGTTGTTCAGCTATGGTAATTTCTTCATTAGGCAAGCCTCCGTCCGAATCAGGAAAAAGTACTCTTCTTTTGTCGCTTTCCATGCCGTTTCTGTTTGGCAGTCGGCCTGTTAAAAGGCCGGCTCTTGACGGTGTGCACACATTTGCCGCTACATAAAAACTTGTCCACCGCTGGCCTTCACTGGCCATTTTGTCGAGGTTTGGCGTTTTAATAGTTGGGTGACCAAAACATCCCAAATCGCCATATCCCTGGTCGTCCGTGAAAATGATGATAAAATTGGGCTTTTGTGTATTCGATTGAGCTTTAATTCCAAATGTGATGAATACGAGCAATAGGATTGACCAGCTGAAAAAACGCATTGTACCAAATAGTATTAAGTGAAAAAATGATGTTGTTTTAAAATTAATTGTTACTGCCCGATTACTGATTAATTAGCCTATTTAATTTGGATAATGGCTCGTAGTAAAAAAAAATAATGTAAATAAAACTTGACATTTTAATTATTATACCTACTTTTGTAAAGTAAACATTACATATTGTAAACTATTAATTACTATTTTTGATGAAAAAAGAACGAAAAAATAAAATGTATAGATTGGCAGCTTGGACATGGTCATGGGTTGCTACATTGGCTATCGCCACTTTTGGGCCCAAATTTATATGGGATAACCATACTTTTCTTACCACTTTTGCCATTTTGGTAAACTTGGCCAATGGAATTTTGATGATCATCGCCAATCGAAATTTCTTCAATGAATTAGACGAATTGGAGAAAAAGATTCACTTGGAATCTATGGGAATAACGCTCGGGCTTGCCGTAATTTTCGGCTTGAGCTATTCTTTACTCGATCAATTGAATATTATAAAAGGGAATGCTGAAATAAGCTATCTGGTAATGTTCATTGGGATAAGTTATTTCACCTGTATGTTGATAAATACCAGAAGATACGCATGAAAAACAGAATAAAAGTGCTCAGAGCAGAAAGGAATATGACGCAGGAAGAACTTGCCGATATTATCAGTGTATCGAGACAAACCATTAATGCTATTGAAAAAGAAAAATTTGACCCCAGTTTACCAACTGCATTCAGGATTTCCAAACTCTTTAACCTGCCAATAGAGGAAATCTTTTTTTATCAGGAAGCTGAATCAGTAAAGGAACGGTAAATTTAATTCGTAAATGTTCTGAATTTTTAAGGTTCTTTTAGCTTTTCTTTTCTAATTATTTAATCAGTAATGGCTTAGAGGGAAGTAAATTTGGATCGTATTCTTCTCCGGCTGGAACTTGTACCATGGTAATTCGAACGGTAGTAGGGAAAAAATGCTCAGAATCAGCCCTTTTGTGGGCATGGCCCTGGCCACCACTATCGTCTTTTATGACCAGATCCATTTGTTTGATGCCTTCTGACCAGATAATGGACTCGTTTTCCCAGAAAGATGTCATTTCTATGTCTTTTTCGTAAACACCAGCTTCGGTATAAATGGGGGTGTTGGTGCAGCCATATCCATTTCCCTGGCCGTGATTGGGAATATAACAAAGCGTCCAGACGGTCGGGAAATTGCCTTCCGCTTTTTTAAGAACTTCTAACCTGACATGAACTTTTCCATTGCGATAATCAATAGGTGATGTCCAGTCTATAGGTCGGTTAGCATTGATTCGCTCACCTTTCACATAAAAATGCGACTTACTCGGCGTAGAATTGTCGGCATTTTCTTTCGTGTATTCAAATTGAACATCGAAAAGCACAAATTGATTGTTTTTTTGTGCCATCGAAAACAATGGTAATGCCAGAAGGAAGAGTATTTGGGCTATTTTTTTCATAATTCTTGTAAAATATGTAAATCGATTTAAAATTATTTCTGAGTTATCCGGTAAGCAAAATGAAAGAAAGGAAAACCGAAATTCGAAATCCAACCTCGGAAATCCTTTAAAAATACGGCCCCTCCTCAGTAAATATCTTCAAGCCTTTTTTATGCGATTCCACGGCTTTTATCACGGCATAATTGGTCTGTGTTCCGTATAAATAAACCTCCTTGATCGAAGGATAATTTAATAAATCGAGTAAAAACTGGTCGTCGGCACCTGTAAAGGAAATATTCAACTTTTGGAGATTAGGTAATTTGCGAAGGTAGACTAAGCCCTGACCTTTTATTTTGGTTTTTTGCAAGTATAATTCACGAACATTCTCCAGGTCTGAAAAATAATAGAGGTCGGCATCGTCAAGCGAAGTTGAAGCCAGTGAAATTTTGGAGAAATACTTGAAATACGGTCGTAAAGCCAAAAGTTTTTTCGTATTGAATGGCGAAGGGGGAAAAAGATTGGATAGCAAATATAGGTTTCCACCACTCAAAGAATCTTTTTTTATGCTCAATTCTAAATCAAAAGCAAGAGTCTTTAGTTCTTCTTCGGTTTGAATGGCTGTCAATTTACTTTTTTTAGTGTCAAACTTATAGGTCTTTAAATTCGCTGCAAGCTGTAAGATTAGCATATTATTAATCGAATCGGGTAGGGATGCCAGAGCCTGTTTTGGCTTTGCTCCTTGCTGAATCCAATATTTCACAATTTCTATTTCTTTTCGTTCCAAAGGAGTTTTACCTCTTGGTGGCATATGTTCATTTAAGGTATCGGGCAGTATCAATCTTCGGAATAATTCACTGCTATCAGGCAAGGAATGAACTATGGCCATTTTCCCACTTTCGCCTTTTTTAAATAAATCATTCAGTGAAGAAACAGAAAATCCACCCTTGGCTCTAATGGTACTGTGGCAGCCTGCACATTTTACTTCCAAGATCGGAAATACCACATCCTCGTATAAAAATTGGGTAGAATCTTCGCTTATACCAGGTTCATTTTTCTGATTCATAAGTGGTAAGTATTCCGTTAGGAAATCAGTGCCATGCGTCATAGTTCCACCAATATGGCCTGTATAATATACAGCAAAAACGGCTGCTAAAAGACTGATAACATGAAGTTTTGAAAAGAATTTATTTTTTTTTCGGAAATGGAAAAACAGTAAAGAAAGAATCAGAATGCCGTAGGTGAACATCGCCGCTTTAAAATGCGAATCGGGCAAAGTGCCGGCATAAGCTCCTGAGCTCCATAGCAAATACCCACTTAGTATCGAAAAAAAAGTAAAAAGCAAAGTACCGAAATACAGAACAGGAATTAGATTGCTGGGCCACTTGATTTTAAAAAAAGTCTGGCTGATATCTGCCAGAAAAAGCAGGCTAAGCAAAACCAGCGGGAAATGCAAAACCAATGGGTGCCATCGACCTATGGTTAGCAGGTAAGGCGAATAAATTTCAGGTGTTTTAAACCAAGCAAATAGTATAAATAGAAAGGTGCTTGCGAAAAATGCAATTCCCCATTTACCTGATACATATCCAGGAATTCGATTAAGCCATTCCTTCATATTCAGGCTAATAATCCATTTAAAGTATGGGTACTGTCTCCAAATTGTGCGGCATTTATGTTGTTTGCCTTAAGCATAGTCAGGTAAAGATTGGCGAGTGGGGTTTCTTTCCCAAAATCCAGATTTTGACCTTGTTTTATTTTTCCGCCGCCTTTTCCGCCAAACAAAATCGGCAGGTCTTTTGGTGAGTGCCGGTTACCATCGCGAAGATCTGAGGCAAAAACGACCATAGATTGGTTAAGCAAATTACTATCGCCTTCTTTTATGTTTTTTAGTTTTTGTAAAAAGTAGGCATATTGCTCCACATGCCAGGCGGCTATTTTGGCATATTCTTCCATCAAATCACCCTTATTCATGTGGTGAGAAATAGAATGGTGATTACCTTTAACTCCATCTAAAAACGAGAAATTACGGTTACTAACCGAATTGCCAAACATAAAAGAACTCACCCGACTGGCATCGCTCCAAAAAGCCAAGACCATGATGTCAAGCATAAGGCGGGTTTTCTCGGTTATGTCTACGCCGGCATACATTTCCACGTATTCGTCGATATTTTGATTTACCCGAATAAGCTCTTTTTTGATATCCGGAGTGATATTATGGTCAAAATTCTTACGGTTTTTTTCATCTGAAATCCGAAGCTCTACCGAACGAATCGACTCCATGTATTCCGAAAGTTTATCCTGATCGGCTCTGCCAAGGTTTTTCTGAAGGCTGCTGGCATCGTCTTTTACCAAATCCAGTATACTTTTTTTATATGGATCTTCTTTGATTTTTACACCCGGAATGTATGGCTTAAATAAGCGGTCAAAAGCCAATCTGGGGTCAATTTCCTTTGTCATGGGTTGGCGTTCGTTTTTCCAGGAAATCACTGAACCGTACAAACGCGTAAAGCCCACATTGATGTCAACACCCGTAGTGATACGATCGAGACCATATTCTAAAGAAGGAAACAGCGTATTATGACCTACTTTAGAAGCAATCAATTGATCAATAGAAGTGCCGCCACTACTTATATTATCGCCAATAGTCTGGCGAATGGGCATAGAAGTGAGCAAACTTGCCGATTTAGCATAATGCCCATCCGCCCCTTGAAAAATCGAATTGTGATTCATCAGGTTTCCTAAAACCGAAACCTCATTTTTGAGTTTAGAAAGTGGTTCCAACTGTCGGGTAAGCTCATAGTTCGTACCTAAAGTC
>JAHEBN010000227.1 GCA_024645245.1 Jiulongibacter sp.
AAAAAAATGTAGGGGGTTATATCGGCATCAACAAAAGCTGGGGATATAGCCATCTTATCATCAGTCGTTTTGATCAGCACCTTGGATTGATAGAAGGTGAGAGGGATGATGCAACCGGTCAGTTTTTATTATTTGCCGGCACTCCGCTGGAAAGAATTGCAACAAAGGCTGATCTTGATTCCAGAAATTTATTTGTGCCGCAACAAAGAGTGCAGCACAATAAAATGGTGATTGATAACAATTTTGCTTTTAAAAAAAGCCGGTTAAAAGTTAACCTGGCGTATCAAAATAACCTGCGTCAGGAATTTGGAAATGCAGATGATCCATTGGAGAAAAGCTTATTCTTCGATTTAAAAACATTCAATTATAACCTGCAATGGCAATTGCCAGAATTAAAGGAATGGCATGCAACAGTGGGAGTAACCGGTATGCGGCAATCCAATCAAAACAAAGGAGAAGAAACATTGATTCCGGAATACAATCTGTTAGATGTTGGTGGATTTGTATTTGCGCAAAGGTCATTTAAGAAAGCTACTGTCAGTGGCGGTCTACGGTACGATAGCAGAAAAATTAATGCTTTGGAATTAATCGAAGGGGGCAATATAAAGTTTAATAGCTTTTCCCGTTCTTTTTCTAATATATCCGGAAGTGCAGGACTAAGTTATGAAGCAAGTGCAGCTTTGACTTTAAAAGCAAATATTGCCAGAGGCTTTCGTTCACCTACATTGGCAGAGCTTGCCAGCAACGGAGCCCATGAGGGAACCAATCGTTATGAATTTGGGGAGCAGCGTCTTCAATCAGAAACCAGCTTGCAAATGGATGGTGGTTTAAATTTTAATTACGAACATTTTAGTATTGACATCAGTGCATTTTATAACAGGTTAAATGATTTTATCTTTTACAGAAAACTGGAATCAGTTTTTGGCGGTGACTCATTAGTAAACAATGGCGGTGATCTTATTCCAGCATTTAAATTTAATCAGCAGGATGCAAAATTGGCAGGATTAGAAGCCTCTATTGATATTCATCCCCATCCATTGGATTGGCTGCACTTTGAAAATACTTTTTCATTTGTACGGGGTCGATTTGATAAACAGATTGATGGTAGTAATAATATACCATTAATACCGGCAGCAAGGTTAACCAGTGAGTTGAAAGCTGATTTTAAAAAGTTGAACAAGTCAATTCATAATTTTTATGCAAAGCTGGAGTGGGATAATACATTTAAACAGAACAAGCCTTTTACCGGATTTAAAACAGAAACGGTAACCAATGGTTATGCTTTGCTGAATGCCGGACTCGGCGCAGATATTGTAAGCGGTCATAGAACAAAATTCAGTATATATATAGGGGCAAACAATATCACCAATGTAGCCTACCAAAGCCATCAAAGCCGCTTAAAATACACGGCTGAGAATATGGCAAGTGGAAGAATGGGTGTATTTAATACAGGTAGAAATTTTTCTTTTAAAATAAATGTACCGTTGGAGTTCTCAAAGAATTAAAGGTTAGACTGTATATTTACATATTGCTATCGCCATTTTAATTGTGTCTGAATTATTTTTGAAACAAAACCAAAAATGGAAATCAACTTTAATACACCAGCCTTATTATTCCCGGCTATCAGTTTATTATTGCTGGCATATACCAACCGGTATCTTGCCCTCGCAAGCCTGATCAGAAAATTACATGATGAATATGTAAGAGGAGAGAAGAATAATTTACTATTGAAGCAGATAAAAATTCTCAGACTACGAATAAATATGGTGCGGCAGATGCAGGCACTAGGCGTTTTTAGTTTTTTGTGCTGTGTTATAACAATGTACGGTGTTTACAAGCAATGGACGGACTTTAACAGCTATGTGTTTGCAGCCAGCCTTATAAGTTTATTGGCTTCATTGATTATTTCTTTGCTCGAAATCTCTCAAAGTACAAAAGCGTTGGAGTGGGAATTAAGTGATATGGAAGAGCTCGACAATGAGAACTTTATAACTACCATGTTTACAAAAGATAAGAAAGAGAAGTAAGCTGCTGAATGTTTATAGTTCCTTTACTTTTTTCAACACATTCATCCAGCTACCTCCATTATAAACTTCTTTAATACCGTTCGATTTTAATATTCTTGCCGCCTGTCCGCTTCTGTTCCCCGATGCACAACATAAGACAACAGGTCTCTCCATCCCTTTAATTCTTTGAATATTTGAAGGAATAAGATTGAGTGGAATATTTATTGATTCAGGCACTCTGCCCTGGTCATATTCATTAACATGACGAACATCAATAATAATGGCTCCTTTGCTTAGTGCCTCTTTTACCGGGCTTTTGCCAAATCCTAAAAATGATAATAGTCCCATAATTTTAAGCTACATATATTTTAGATTTCCTTTCACCAATCTGTTGCCGCCACATGGCATAATATAAGCCTTTTTCTTCCAGCAGTTTTTCATGATTACCAGTTTCTACCACATCGCCTTTTTCAAGCACATAGATTCTGTCGGCATGCATAATGGTAGAAAGCCGGTGGGCAATCAAAATGCTTATTTGTTTTCCATCACCTGAAATTTCACGGATGGTATCTGTAATAGCTTCTTCTGTTATAGAATCTAATGCTGAAGTGGCTTCATCAAATAACAAGACTTTCGGTTTGCGCAGCAAAGCCCTTGCAATGGACAAACGTTGTTTTTCTCCACCAGACAATTTTAATCCGCCTTCACCAATCATCGTTTCTAATCCGTTTTCTGCCCTTTCGAGTAAATTTGTACAGGAAGCTTTTGCCATAACATCTTTTACATCATCATCAGTTGCTTCAGGGTTTACGAAGATCAGATTCTCACGGATAGTGCCTGAAAACAATTGTGTGTCCTGTGTTACAAAACCAATCTGGTTTCGCAGATCATCAAAATCAATACTATTTTCATCAATACTGTTATAAAGAATTCTTCCCTGCTGCGGACGATAAAGACCAACAAGCAATTTCATCAATGTAGTTTTTCCAGAACCAGAAGGACCAACGAATGCAATTGTTTCTCCTGTGTTTACTTTAAAACTTATTTCATTAATAGCTTTTTGAGAAGCCGTCTTATGTTTGAAACCTACATTTTCAAATTCCAGTGTTTCAATTTTGCCAAGATGTTTCGGGTTGGGTGATTTTGGTTCTGGTTCTTTCTTCATCAGGTTATCAAAATTCTCTAAAGAAGCCTGCGCTTCTCTATACGTAAGAATGATATTACCGATCTCCTGTAGTGGCCCAAAAACAAAGAAAGAAAATATCTGCATGGTGGCTAATTCCCAGGGCTGCATTTCTTTGCGAAAGATCATCCACATCAATAAAAATAAAATGATCTGGCGAAGTGTGTTTACAAATGTGCCCTGGATAAAACTGATACTGCGGAGCCTTCTTACTTTCTTTAATTCAAGTCCAAGTATCTTAAATGTGTTTTTATTCAATCGCTTTACTTCTTGTCCGGTAAGGCCTAAACTTTTTACTAATTCAATATTACGAAGTGATTCTGTGGTTGATCCTGCTAAAGAAGTTGTTTCAGCAACAATTATTTTTTGTACTGTTTTTATTTTCTTACTTAATAAATTGGAAATTATAGTGAGTAAAAAAATACCCCCGAAGTAGATCAATGGAAGCAGTGGATGAATCTGGAAAGCAAAAATGGCAACAAATAAAATTCCTATTACTACCGGAAATAAGACATTAACAAACGAAGCGACAAATTTCTCTGTATCCATCCGCACTTTTTGAAGAATACCTAATGTTTCACCGCTGCGCTGATCTTCAAATTCCTGATAGGGAAGCCCCATGGCATGTTGCAATCCTTCTGTAAAAACAGTAGCCCCAAATTTTTGTGTAACCACATTTAAAAAATAATCCTGAAATGCCTTTGCAATTCTGCTCACCATCGCTACACCAATAGATGCACCTAATAATGTTAATAAGGGTCCAGCAAAGCCCCACCAGAATGGTTGGTAGGCAGCACTATTATCATGATATTTATATCCAAGATCAATCAGTTTACCAAATATGATCGGATCGATCAGCGAAAAACTGATATTAATTGCAGCCAATAAAAGCACCAATGCTACCAGCCATTTATGCGGTTTGAGATAGCGAAGTAATATTTTCATATAAAACTTTAAAAATAAGAATGTGAAAGTAATTCAAAATGCCTCCACCAGCGGTTTGGCGGAAGGATATGCAAACATTGTACAATTTTCTGAAAAAATGACAACATAGCAGCATTTGTATTGATACAGGCTAATTATTTATCAATTCAGGTAAATAAAAAGGTGTAACTGTCTAATCTGACGGAAACCCTGCAATTTTCCTTAAACGGATTGCCTGATTAAGATGCCTTTGTTCATGCCCTATTATGATCATAATTGCATTTCTGAGGCTATAAGTTACCAATTTAGAAACCGGAGATGTTACTTGTGCCAGATCAATATCTGCTTCTGCGCAGTTAGTTATTACCGATACTATTTTATCTAAATGTTTTTCAAATCTTATTATTAAATCATCAGCATTAATTTCATTAGCCGGGAAAAATAAGTGAGGAGCTTTAATTTTTTTCTTTACTTTTTCTTGTGTCTGTGTAATCAATATTGACCCCCAAAATCCTTTTAAAGGGTTTAACTGCTCCCATTTACCATTCATAAAGTTGGTAGCTATTTTTTGTTCAATAATATTAATTCTTAAGCCATCAGCAATTAAAAGATGTTCCAGGCATTCAGCAATGCTCCAGTTTGTAGAAGGAGGAGTCCAAAGTAATTGTGAAGAGTGAAGATCAGAAAGTTGAATCTTCATTTTTTCTTTTACCTCAGTTCCTTTCTGCAACATTTGTTCTATAAAAGCAGTATCCTTCATCTTAGATTTTCGAAAATAATAAAGTAATTGATAATAAAATATAATAATTAACCTGTCCAGCCCTCACGGTCAAGGCTCCTGTATTGTATAGCTTCAGCGAGATGTTCCGGTTTGATGTCTTCTGAAAGTGAAAGGTCAGCAATGGTTCTGGAAACTTTTAGTATACGATCATACGCTCTGGCTGATAAATTCAGTTTTTCCATTGCAGTTTTTAGAAGATTTGCACCTACTTGATTGATAACACAAATTTCTTTCAGCATTTTACTACTGATCTGTGCATTACAATAAATACCTGGATTGTTTTTATATCGTTCAGCTTGTTTTTCTCTGGCAGCAATTACTCTTTCTCTAATGCTTGCAGAATTTTCCTGTGGTTTGATGGAAGATAATTCGCTAAAGGCAACAGGAGTTACTTCCACATGTAAATCAATTCTGTCGAGTAATGGTCCGGAAATTTTATTCAAATATTTTTGCACCGTACCAGGAGGGCAGGTGCATTCTCTTTCAGGATGGTTAAAAAATCCGCAAGGACAAGGATTCATGGAAGCCATCAACATAAAAGATGCTGGAAAATCAA
>JAHEBN010000228.1 GCA_024645245.1 Jiulongibacter sp.
GCGATACGATATATTTGACTGTAGCCGATAAGGAAGGAAACATGGTTTCCTTAATACAAAGTAACTTCAGAGGGTTTGGTTCAGGAATGGTGGCAGCTGGATTAGGCTTTATGTTTCAAGACAGAGGCGAGCTTTTTTCTTTGAAGGAGGGTGAAAATAATACTTATGCACCAGGGAAAAGACCTTTTCATACTATAATACCGGCATTTGTAACCAAAGACGGATTGCCATTTATGAGTTTTGGAGTAATGGGAGGGGACTTTCAGCCGATGGGCCATGTTCAAATATTAATGGATGTAATAGATTTCGGTATGAATCTTCAGGAAGCAGGTGACGCCCCAAGAATAAGCCATATTGGAAGTTCTCAACCTACAGGAGAAAATGCTTCCAAAGGTGTAATTACACTGGAATCTGGTTTTTCTTATGAGACAATCAGAGAACTCATGAAAATGGGGCATGAAGTAGGATATGATTTTGCCAATTACGGTGGTTATCAGGCCATACGTTATGATCCGGTCCGGAAAGTATATTTTGGAGCTTCAGAAAGTAGAAAAGATGGCCAGGCAGCTGGATTTTAAAGTAAAAGTCCTGCAATACATGCTGTGAGATTAGTTGCTAAAGTTCCTCCAATCATTGCCTTCGTTGCAAGTTTGGCAATATCTTTTTTCCGTTCGGGGGCTATTCCACCTATACCACCCAGTTGAATTCCGATAGATGCAAAATTAGCGAATCCGCAAAGAGCATAGCTGGCTATTATTGCTGACTTATCCGAGAGAACATCCGTAGCCAGTACTTTTTGTAGATCGCTGTAGGCTATTAGTTCTGTAAGGACCATTTTCTCACCCATTAGGCCACCAACTATGCCGGCTTCGCTCCAGGGTACACCCATTACAAAGGCAAGGGGTTTAAATATAAAACCCAGAATTTCGGAAAAAGAGGTATGAGCATAAGCCAAAACGCCATCCATTAGAGCCATAATTGCTACAATAGCAATCAGCATGGCACCTATATTTGCAGCTAGTTTAAGTCCATCCACCGCTCCATCACCTATAGCTTCCACCACATTGCTGGCTGTTCGTTCAACTTTAATATTCAGTGTTCCTTTTGTTTCTGATACCTCGGTTTCCGGCATCATAATTTTAGCAATTATTAAGGCTGCCGGTGCATTCATAATGGAAGCGGCCATGAGGTGACCAGCTATTCCGGGAATATTTTCCAACATTTTTACATAAAGAGCCATTACTCCACCAGCTATTGTAGCAAAACCACCAATCATAACAGTCATTAGCTCCGATTTGGTCATTCCTTTAATGTAAGGTTTTACCAAAAGCGGGGCTTCTGTTTGACCAACAAAAATACTAGCTGCCACACTCAGGGTTTCGGAGCCACTGGTTCCCATGGTTTTTTGCACACCCCAGGCGATCACCTTAACAATTCTTTGAAGTATGCCTGCGTAATATAAAAGGGATACCAATGCAGAAAAGAAAATTACGGTTGGTAATACCCGCATGGCAAAGTTAAGATTTGGACTTTCTACAATACCGGATACGAAAGATTTAAAAAGAAAATCGCCTCCCTGATCGGAATAGTTTAGCAATTTGGAAATCAAGACATTAAAAAATTTAAAAAATGGTAAACCGACAGGGGTTTTCAGAATCAGTACAGCAAAACTAATCTGCAGCCCTAATCCGAACATCACTAGTTTGTAATCAATTTTTTTACGATTATTACTCATTAATAGAGCCAAACCAAGTAAAACAAAAATTCCAATTATTCCGATGAAGCGTTCCATTAAAAAAGTTTAGTTTCGATTGATTCCGTAAATTAAATCATTATTTCATACCAAATATGTAGTTTTGGTACGTTTTTGAAGATAACAGTTGTATTTGTTATTCAATTTTGAAGAGAAGAACCCAAAAAATAAGCCTGATTATTTGTTTCTACTGCCTGGGAGTTACGATTTCTTTTGGTCAGATTATGTATCGTACCCGTTATAAGACTGCAATTTTGACGGAAATGTTTGGAATCAGCCCTATTGCTTCCATAAATTACGAAATAGCTCCGCTTAGATATCAACGAAATTTTTTCACATCCAGGGTTGGAGTTGGCTACATTCCTGGCTCAAAAAATCCACCTAAAGGTATTCCTTCTGATTATGGATTTTCTTTTCCTGTTGGTATTACTTATAATTACCTCGTTAATAATTTGAAAAAAGGGATCAAGAAGCGGGTAATGAATAAATGTAAAACAAAACCGCCCAAAGTAGATTTTGAATGGTTTCTTGAAACGGGTGCAGGTTGCAGTTTTGCTTTTTATCAAAAATCTTCACCCCGGCAATATTATTATGGCATAATAGGGCTTCGTCAGCAAATGGTAATTGATATTCCGCCAAAGCCTAAAGTTATTTACTTACGTGTTACCATTAATCCGCAATATTTTAATCATAAAGTAAGGATAATCACTCCATTAAGCAATGGGGGCTATGCTTTTAGTGGCGGAGTTTCGCTTGGATTTTCACTCTGATTTTTCCTGAATAATAAGTTCGGGTTGCGATTCTATTTTTTCGAATTCAAAAAGATTTTCTTCAAATTTCAGAGCTTCAGAATCGTAAAACAATTCATGAATATTTATAGGGTCTCCCAGGCATTCCAATTTTACATAGTTTCCATTTTCATGCAGCTCATAGGAATTTACGTTATCTTTTAAATTCAGATAAAGTATTTTTATCATCTCCTTTTTTAAATCTTCGTTAATAATTTCAAAAAGTGATTCTATTCTCCTATCAAAACTTCGGACCATCATATCTGCACTACCTCCATAAAGTTTCGGATTACCTTCATTATGAAAATAGAAAATACGGGCATGTTCGAGGAAATGACCAACAATAGATTTAACCCTAATGTTTTCACTTAAACCGGCCCTGCCGGGCTTTAGGCAACAAATACCTCTTACGATCAACTTTATTTTCACTCCGGCCTGAGAGGCTAAGTAAAGTTCTTCAATGGTTTGTTTATCTTCTAATGAGTTTATTTTTATACAAATGGCCGCTTCTTTTCCATTTCTTGCATTTTCGGACTCTTTGCGTATCATATCAATCAGACTTTTACGCATGTCGCGTGGCGAAGTAATCAGGTATTTGTATTCTGCAGGGATAGAATGTCCGGTTATTACATTAAAGAACTCAGAGATATCATGGGTATAATAAGGATTGGCAGTTAAAATCCCAATATCGGTATAAAGTTTGGACGTATCTTCGTTGTAATTGCCAGAAGCCATATGAGCATATTGCATCACATTATTACCTTCTTTTCTTACTATCAGCATTAGCTTGGTATGAGTTTTCACACCACCAATACCGTAGATGACAAAACAACCCGCTTTTTGTAACCTTTCGGCTTCTTTGATGTTATTTTCTTCGTCAAATCGGGCTTTGATTTCAAATAAAACCGAAACGTGTTTTCCACTTTCCACAGCTTTTAATAAGGCAGCTGTAATTCGTGAACTTTTTGCGAGCCGGTATATAGTTAATTTTATAGAAAGCACATCCGGATCATTTGCAGCTTGCTCTACCAATTGTAATACCGGTTCAAAAGTATTATATGGGTGATGCAATAGAATATCCTTCTCTTTTATAGCCTCAAATATATTACTGAGTTTTTGACGGTCGATACCATTTGGCATTGTAGCAGGTTTTAATGGTGGCACCATTTCCTTGAATTCGGGCCTACCCACTACTTGCCAAAGACGTGTATAGTCAATTAACTCATGATTTATGTAGATATTAAAATCGTCTATTTCCCATTTCTTTTTTAGTAGTTCCATCATGTAGGCAGATGGATTTTCTTCAATTACCATACTAACCACCCGGCCTACTTTACGCTCCTTAATTTTTTGTTTGATTTCATCCACAAATCCAGCCTCCATGTCATCACTTTCTTCCAGCGTAAAATCACCATTACGAAGAATACGGAAAAGGTCAACAGATTCAATGTTCACATTTCGGTATAATTTCTGGATTTCGTGTTCTACTATTCTTTCTATTGGTAAAAAAAGCAAAGTGTCTTCTTCTTCAAAAATATGAAACTTGGGAAGATTGGAAGGGATTTGAACAAAGGATAAGCGACGGGTCTCATCATCAGAATTGCTAAACAATAAACTTTGTTTTTCGTTTGTAACCACTCCAAGAATAAGATTTTTAGCCAATAATACAGGGAATGCATGCGTGTGGTCATACACCATTGGCGTAAGCATAGGATAAATAAAATTATCGAAAAAACGTACCGCTTCTTGTTTTTGAACCGGATTTAAATCTTTGAAACAAATTATTCGGAAACCATTTTTTTCAAAATCGGGTACTAATTCTTCACTAAAAATTTTATTTCTTTTTTCGTAAAAATCTTTTACTTCCGTCAATAACTTTTTTCGAAACTGATGTTCTCTCAGGCCAGAGTAGTCAACTCTTTCGCGACCGTAATCGATGTAATTGTACAAGCTTCCTACCCTTACCGTGAAAAATTCATCCAGATTAGAGGCCGTAATAGCCATAAACTTGAGTTTTTCGAAAATAGTAAGTTCATTTTTAGTGACCTGGTCTAAAACCCGCTCATTAAAACGCATCCAGCTCAGATCGCGACTGATAAGTTTAGATCGAACAATACTTTCGGTATATTTATCCAGTCTATTTTCACTTAATTTCACTTCAGTTTCAAATACCGCGGGGGTATCCTGTTTCTCGGGATTAAAAATGTCTGAAATAGATTTAAAAATTTTGTTCACGTCCAACATGTTACTGGTTTGGGATAATGCAATTCAGAAAATAGTATAATTATATGTTGAGGATTTGTTTGAGTACAATTAAACAACGATCGATTTCATCAAATGTGTTTTGAGAAGAAAATGAAAATCGCACATTTGCCCTGTCATCTGGTATTTGAAGTGCTCTTAATACATGAGAACCTATATCTGTGCCACTCGAGCAGGCACTACCACCAGAAACACAAATACCTTCAATATCCAGATTGAAAAGTAACATATCGTTATCCGGGTTTGATGGGAAACTTACGTTTAGCAGATGATAAAGACTGTTTTCCAAATCACCTGATGCACCATTATAAGTGATGCCGGCATCCAGTTTATCCAGCCCGTTTTTGAAATATGCTTTTAAACTTAGAATATACTTTTTCCTTTCTTCCTGCTTTTTTACAGCTATCTCGAGGGCTTTAGCTAAACCCACAATCCCGGAAATATTTTCGGTGCCGCCTCTCATGTTTCTTTCCTGTGCCCCTCCGGAAATAAAGGGCTCGATTTTATTTCGGGCATTGATATACAGAAAACCTATGCCTTTGGGACCATGAAATTTATGTGCTGAACCGGAAGCAAAATCCAGATCCATTTCCTGAAAATTAATGGGTAGTTTGCCTGTGGTTTGTACCAAATCTGAA
>JAHEBN010000229.1 GCA_024645245.1 Jiulongibacter sp.
TCAAAAGCAAGCAGCTATTCCTGTTGGTAAACTATTAGAAGGGGAATATAAAATTCCTTCCATTGAGCTTTGGATAGCTTTATTTATGGCTTTTGCGGCCCTGTATTTTATGACTAGCTGGATTCCTAAATTGGCAACTGACGCCGGTCTTTCACAAAAACTGGCCATATATGCCGGTACTGTATTTAATGTGGGTGCCTTTTTTGGAATTGTGACACAAGGATATTTTTCCAGCAAATACGGACTAAAAAAGACCATAGGAGTTATACTCATTTTAACAGCCTTACTTATGGCTTGTTTTGGCTTCTTCGTCGGTTCCGATAGCGTTCTTTTGGTTTTTGCTTTTTTAGGCTTTGGAATTCAGGGCGGATTTGTCGGACTTTATGCATTTGCGGCTCGCATGTACCCAACTGAATTTAAAACTACCGGTATTGGCTGGGCAATGGGAGCCGGTCGTTTCGGAGGTATAGCGGGACCAGCCCTGGCCGGAATTTTAATTGGTATGGGGCTGAGTATCGGCATGAATTTTATGGTTTTCGCGGTGCCGGCTTTAATAGCCGGAATCATGACCTGGAGAAACAGTTCCAAAAATGTTAGTTGATTATCAGACCTTTGTAATAAACAAATCTGCTGTTAACAAAAAGGTAATCTCTTATTAAGTATTCGAATTAAATTTGAATAAAATATTTATATCCATTATGTTATTCCGATTTAAGCCTTTTCAAATTGTTATTTTCATAACCCTCATTTTGGGAATTTGTAATAATCTTTTTGCACAAAATACAATTCACCCTGCTACTTTACAATACCAATATCCGGATGATCCGGAAGTAGCCCGAAATCTGGAAAACTGGCGTGATCAAAAATTCGGCATTTTAATACATTGGGGCATTTATGCGGTGCCCGGAATAATTGAATCCTGGAGTATTTGCAGCGAAGATTGGATAAACCGTGATAGTACCATCACTTATAACGACTACAAAAAATGGTACTGGGGACTTAATAAATCTTTTAATCCGCAAAAATTTGATCCTGAAAAGTGGGCTGTAGCGGCAAAATCTGCGGGGATGAAATATGTGGTTTTCACGACCAAACACCACGACGGTTTTAATATGTTCGACACTCAGTTTTCCGATTATAAAATCAGCAAGGGGCCTTTCGAAAATAATCCTAAAGCCGATGTTGCGAAATATGTTTTTGAAGCCTTTCGCAAAGAAGGTTTTTTGATTGGAGCCTATTTTTCAAAACCTGACTGGCATTCGCAATATTTCTGGTGGGATAAGTATGCTACGCCCAACCGAAATGTAAATTACGATATCCGTAAAAACCCTTGGCGATGGAATCAGTTTGTTCAGTTTACCCATAATCAAATCGGGGAGCTGACCTCGAACTATGGAAAAATAGACATACTTTGGCTGGATGGTGGATGGGTAAGACCAAGAAATACAGTTACCCAAGAAGTATTAGATTGGGGAGCTCCGATTCCTGATTTTGATCAGGAAATCAATATGCCCTTACTTGCCAGGAAAGTTCGGAAAAATCAACCCGGCCTTTTAATAGTTGATCGTACGGTTCATGGTGAATTTGAAAATTACCGCACTCCGGAACAAGCTATTCCAAAAGACAAATCAGATGATCCCTGGGAAAGTTGCATTACTTTAGGTGGTGCCTGGGGGTATGTACCCAATGATAAGTTTAAATCATCCGAAAAGGTGGTTCACACACTTATAGAAATTGTGGCAAAAGGTGGAAATCTGTTATTGGGTGTAGGGCCAACAGCAGAAGGGGAGTTTTTACCCGAGCAAATAAGCCGCTTAGATGAAATAGGCAAATGGCTCAATACAAATGGAGAAGCCATTTACAATACTCGGGCAATTGATAATTTCAAATCCGGAAATGTGTATTTCACTCGTGGTAAAGGGAAGTTTGCATATGCTTTGCTTCCTATTTCGAAGGCCGAACCGCTAAAAAATGAACTGAGCTGGACCGGAAATTCACCGAAAATAGGAACTGAAATTACTTTATTGGGAAGTAATGAAGTTTTGAAATGGGAAACTAAAAACGAGATTACGAAGGTATTCTTATCTAAAGAAATCTTGAGAAATAACGAGAATTCTGAAGCGATTGCCCTAAGATTTGAATACTAAAAAGGGTAATCCCAAATCAAACCACTTGATTTCTTAAAATACCTATTCCTTCTATTACCAGCTCCACCACATCGCCAGGCTCTAATGGGCGGTGAACATTGAAATTATTTTCGGTTAGGCTTCCCCATCCCACAGTTCCAGAACCCAAAATGTCTCCGGGCATGATATTCACGCCGTTTTCAGAGGCTCTTTCGAGCATTTGGCTGAAAGAAAAATGAACAGTTTTGTAATTGCCTTCGCATACGGTTTCGCCATTAATTCTTGAAGTCATTTTAACATCGAATCGGGTATCTTTTACAGAGGGCACTTTCAATGGACTTTCAAAAAAGCTCTCAGAAAATGGAACTTCGTATTGTTCAAATTCATCAGCTGTAACGATGCATGGCCCAAAAGCATTGGCGAAATCTTTCCCTTTGTGAGGTCCTAAGGGGATGGTCATTTCAACTCTTTGAAGGGCACGAGCAGTCCAATCATTGAAAATTGTATAGCCGAAAATATAGTCTTTGGCTTCTTCTTTTTTGATATCTGACCCTTTCTTGCCGATGATGCACGCCATTTCTAACTCAATATCCAATCTGGTTTCATGGATTGGTTTTTTGATGTCATCATCTGGGCCGCAAACATTGTGATGATTGGTGAAGTAGAAAATCGGCAAATCATACCAAGCTTCGCCAACCGTATGGCCAAACGAGCGGGAGGCATTGAGCATATGCATTTCAAAACCAACATAGTCACGAATGCTACGTGGATTTGGCAGCGGAGCCAAAAGCTGAACTTCTGCTAAGCTATAATGCGGTTCTACTTCCCCAAGGGCTTTTATGATTTCAAAATAGCCTTCATGCCCATCGATAAAAGTTAGCATATCGCCAGGTAGCTTATCGCTCGCCAGCTGCATATCGACTACACTATCGCCTTGTAACCAGCCAATTCGGCTTTCATTTTTGGTATTTTTAAAAGAAACTAATTTCATTTCGGATTTCGGATATGTGATTTCGGATTAATAATAAATGGTAAGAGTAGTTCGAAAATCCGAAATCCGAAATCCCCAAATCGTAAATCAAATAGGTGCTGCCAGCCCTCCCATGGTTCTTCCTATCAATGCCCCAATGTTAGCTCCTTCGGGTAATGGTTTTCCCTGAAACTCGAGCAATTCCCATTCGCCCAAAGTTTCTGAGGCATTTACTACAGCCATACAGCGGTCGTATCTTCTTTTCATGAAGGCAGGAAGAGCTTCTTCTACCGTATTATTTTTTTGCAATTCATCGGCCAAAACTACGGCATCTTCAATGGCCAATGCTGCACCTGAGCCCAATTGAGGAATAGTAGCATGAGCTCCATCACCAATAATAACTACACGGTTTTTATACCATTCACCTGAAATACGTAAGGCATCAAGCGGACGATAGTTTACCAGCTTAGGGTCCGTCACTTGCTCCATTAAATCCTGAGCCATTTTTATAGGATACTCAGCCATGTATCCTTTGAGTTTGGATATCATTTGATCTTCAGGTACACGCCAGTCTTCTCCTTCAGTAGAAACCAAAAACATATACATGGTGTCGGCACTCATTGGAACAAACCCAGCCTTACTTTTTCTGCCGTAATAGATGTAGCCGGTGTCCAAATCTTCGTGTCTTTTGAAGGGGTATCTCCAAACCGAAAGACCGACATATCTCGGGCTAATTTGTTCAAATATCATGCCCCTTACTTTAGAATTAATTCCATCAGATGCAATCAACAAATCGTATGAACCCGAGGTCCCATCCGTAAAAGTAACATCAACCCCATCTGGCTTATTATCAATGGTTTCTACTGTGAGTCCCATTCTGATAGGTATACCCAATCGGGTACATTCTTCAAACATGATATCGTGTAAGACTCTACGAGAGATACCATTATGACTTGGGTATTTTTCATTGGGTGGTGCACCAGCAAGGCCAATAAAATGCCCACCCACTGTATACATTTTTACCTGACCATAGGGCGAGCCTCGACGCATAGTTTCCTCACCAATGCCAATCATATCTAAAGCTCGTAAAGCATTTTGCATTTGGATAATACCCACACCATATACATTAAATGCCTCTTGGATCTCTACAATTTCGACATCAATCCCGGCTTTTTTTAGGCCTATGGCCACAGACTGACCTCCAATTCCAGCTCCGACGACCAATACTTTTTTAACTGAACTCATTTTATAAAAGGTTGAAATTTTATCAATTAGGCTTTAATTTTTTCCGCTATCCAATCGTACATATCCAAAGTTGGCATGAAATCATCTACCTGGCAGTGCTGGGCACCACTTTCGCCTTCGGGTACAATTTTCATTTTATGCTCGCATGTTAAATGTTTTTCAAGTGAAATAGCGTGTTCTACAAAGTTTTGTTGATCGCCACCACCATGCATGATAAAGGTTGGCATGGAGATTTTCTCAGCTACGCCGTTTTCTAAGGTGAATCCTTTAAGTTTTTCCAGTACTTCCTCATACGTTTTTGCATCCATAATGTGCATCACTATCTCTGCTAAAGGATGTTTTCCACTTCGGCCAGCCCACACAGAATAGTAAGACCAAACCGCTCCGAATATCATACAAACCTTGAAACGAGGCTCAAAAGCCGCACAACGTGCTGCCATATATCCACCCATGGACACACCCGCAATACCGACACTTGTGGTATCTACTTCGTCTTTCAAATTTTCCAAAACATAATCCAAAACAGCTGTTCCTGCCACATTGTAATCGTAACGGGAATGGATATGATTCAGTCGTAAAGCGGCACCCTGTCCAGGTCCGTCAACGGCCAAAAGGGCGATGCCACGCTCCATCAAGTGGTTTCCGATGCCGAAATACAGTTCCTCTGCCAAGCTATCCAGACCGCCAAACATCACCATCACAGGTGGATTTTTGACTCCTTGGGGTTTGAACAAATAACCGGGTAAAAAAGAGCCTTCAAATGGCACCTCTATTTTAAGAGGATTCTCGTCAAAGTATTTGATCGCTCTAATAAATGCCTCACGAGCTTTGGTATAAGTTGGTAGCTTCAGCTCATTTTGGAGATTCATGAAAAACTCAGCGGTACGCAAATAATTGAATGCCCTCAAATAAGTCCGTCTTGCAGAAACGAAAGCACCTTTTTGCTCATAATCTTCGGCCCAGCCAAAAACCTCATTACCTTTTTCAAGCCATGCGGTATTAAAACTCTGCCTGTCCTGAGGGTCAATTTTACCTGCAACTTCTAAAATTTCTGCAAACTCACCACCACCATAATGTGCCTGAGTCAATGCTCTG
>JAHEBN010000230.1 GCA_024645245.1 Jiulongibacter sp.
TTTATCACCGCCGTAATCTTTCAATAAAAAAGACATGGGTACCAGCCGTACGCCATTCTCCAAGGTGCTTTCTACCAGAAAAACCCGCTCCAACTCGTCGATCCGGATCACCATGCCCACGTGGCTCCAGGCCGATCTTGACCGCCAGCGGATCATACCCGATAGCCAGTGATCGCCCGAGAAAAACAGCATATCGCCGGTTTTCAAGCTGTCTCTTATTTTCAGGTAGTTGGTCCAGTTCGCATCGGCAGTATTTCGGGGAAAAATGCTTTCCAGTTTTTGTTTGGTTCTTAACAGAATGGCCATGAACTTTTGATTGAGGTCTTTCGTTTGTATTTTTGCAGGAGCAAAATAGAAAAATTATGATAAAAGTATCGGAAGCGGCGAAAAATAAAATAGTGGAGTTGAAGCAAAAAGAAGGCAAAACCGAGAATCACGGCATTCGTGTAGCTGTGCAGGGCGGGGGATGCTCGGGCTTGATGTACGACCTGGAATTTGATGCGGCCGAAAAAGAGAACGATCACGTTTACGAAGATCAGGGAATAAAAATATTTGTAGATAAAAAGAGTTTGCTTTATCTGATAGGAACCGAATTGGATTTCTCGGATGGACTGAATGGTAAAGGTTTTCAATTCAAAAATCCGAATGCTTCACGCACCTGCGGTTGCGGCGAGAGTTTTTCGGTCTAGTATTTCTAACACATTTTGATTATTATTGGTGTATCTAAACAGGTACACCTTTTTTTTATGGAGAAAAAACTAAAAAGAACTACCGGCAGCGAGGCCATGGTGCTCGGTATTTGCGGCGGCTTGGCCAAATATTTGGCCGTGGATGCTACTTTGGTACGGGTAGTGTGGGCTGTAGCCACGGTATTCGGTATCGGAGCACCGATATTGATTTACGGTATTATGGCATTTATAATACCAAAAGAAGAACCCTCTATCTGAATTATCAGCGAGGGTTCTTATTACGAATTAGTGATTTTGTTGAATCAAATAAGATTCTTTTTTAGGCATTACTATCCAAAGGATAATATACGTAATAACCACAGGCATGGGGGTGAAAAATCCCAGTGCAAAAATTAACCTGAAAAGGGTGACGTCTATGTCGAAATAATGGGCAAGTCCGGAAGCAACACCACTCAACATTTTATCTGATCCGGTTTCTCTGAATAATTTTTTCATTTTCTTATTGTTTAAAAGTAAATAGCTCTTTCATTTTGTTGATACAAATATAGATACATAGTATAGTACTATGCAATACCAAGTACATGAATGGTTGCTAAATATTAAGAATGGATAATTTTGATTATGAATAAGCAACTTCTTCCTGATCAGGCCGCATGAGCACCGACTTTTGGTGTGAGGGGGCCGTATTCCTGCAAGTAAATCCAGTTTTGAAAAACCTGCTTTAAGTTATTTTTGTGGCTGAGTATATCTGCTGCTGTGCTAAACCTACAGGTTCTTATTTCCGGATCATCGCCCATTAGCATGCCAGAGTCATTATGTAGAAATGCACCTTTGTGAAAAACTAAAGTAAGGAAATCAGCAGATTTTGTTGAAATAGAAGCTATACACCCTTTATAAGTGAAAGTTGGGCTGCTCCATTTTACATCTTCTGAAATTTTCGAATCCACTCCCAGAATTAATTCCCGAAGCAGATTAATTTCTTTTTCTAAAGGATGATGAAGCCTCTCGACAAATTGGTCAACTATTTTATTTCTATTCATGGTTGTGATGATTAGAAGTAAACCAATACTTATTTCAAAGTATCTGATATTTTGTTGACTTAATTTATGAACAATTCTGGATGATTCCTAGAAATATTTTCAAAAATCAACGAGAGGCCTGTTCCTTCCTGATTCTTGATCTATTGAATGGTATATCACCGTTTTCACGAATAGCTTCCTGAATCAGCAATTCGAAATCTTTTTGAGTAATGTAACGTTTTGCTTCTTTACTAAGCAGTTTTTTAACCGGAAACTTATGATTGAGTTTGATTCGGAGCTCATACATATCTTCCAATGAAATGTTATTTGAAGTCAACTCAGGTACACACAATTCCACAGGCTCTGTTTCCTGATTTTCACTTAGCTCAGGCACGAGCCAGGGCGTGAGGCAATTTTCAATTTCAAATTCTCTTTTCAGCAGTATATTTTTACTGGGCAATTTAAATTCACGGCTCCACCAGTTTTCCCGTACGAGTTCCATGGCTTCACGCGTTTCGTTTTCCGTACTCACTACTTCGAGTTCAATTAATTTTTCCCGCAATAGTTCATCCATAGCCTGTGCAAAAGGTAGCTCGCTCATCAATGCGGCAATGCCCAGACGCACACCCAATAGATTGGAGAAGGCATCTTCCATGCTGAATGCCGAATACCTTTCTGGTACCAAAGGAATATATGAAGCACCGTAAAAAGTGGCGATTTCATGCCAAACCGATAAATCGTAGGCTATTTTTCCTGATAAAAGTATCAGGTCGTTATTCGAAATATCTTCAGTAGGGCATAACTCCAGCTCTTTATTTCCGCCTTCTTTGGCCAATTGAATGAATAAGGATTCGTAATCTTTTTTCACCAATCTGGAATATAAATAGGCTGTCCAATCGGCCTGGTCACGCAAATGAGCCAAATCTATAAATCCACCTTTTTTTGTATAAACTATTCCATTGGCTTCCTGATTATCACCCAGGTAAACGTGATTCCCTATTTTGTCGACACTCGTAATTTCCGTAATTTTCATAAACGGAATACCAGCTACTTTCACATCCGTACCGAAAGAACAGCAGGTTCGAATAATACGTGGCGGCGGCGAAGCCAGCTGCTTTTCTGATAAATCAGGTGGTAAAGCAAAGGCTTGCGAAACGCTTACTAATAAAAATAACAGGAATATTCGATTCATCTGGTTTTGTTCTGTATCTTAACTGGACAGTGAATAGTAACGTGAAAAAAGAATATTTTAGTTCATTTTTCATGCAAAAGTAAATAAAAAGGGCTTCCGATTTGAAAGCCCTAAGTATTTAATATACAATTATTTCTGATCAGAAAAGTTTCTCTGCAGGTGGTGTTACTCCTTTTAATCGTAAATAAACAGTAGTTTGCCCTCTGTGATGAGTCTGATGTTCGAAAGTTTTCATCAATCCATCTTCCCGGCTCATATCCCAACGGAATATTTTAACGGTTTCTGAAAGCTGATCATCGCTTAAGTTTTTAATGCTATTAATTAAAAAATCATAGCTATCGTCTACTGCTTTGGTACACATTTCTTTGGATTGCATTTCATCCATTTTCTCCAGGTTTTTTCCTTCATAAGGATTTGCCATACCCGTAGCTGCGGCACCCAGCCCGTAGTTTGCACCTGCAATATGAAGCATTTGTTGGGCAAAAGAACGCATTTCCTCTGTTGGTTTATAACCATAGCCATCAGCTGGCATGGCATCCAGGTATTCGCGGGTGTAGGCCTTTGCACGTTCAAATTCAGCAATCATTTGCTCTTTGGAGTTTGTTCGCAGGCCATCAAGGGCCATTGCCGATGAAAAGGATGCCATCAAAGCCATCAATAATAAATTAAAAGGAGAGAATAACTTTTTCATAGATCAGAAAATTTTTATTATCAACATAAATCCAATTTTACTAACGTAATTTCCAGTTTCTTATTCAAAAAAAGGAACACCAGGAGGTGCATATTTTTTCATGCCTTCATCATTGATTTCAACACCGATGCCGGGCACTTCCCTCACTTTAATAAAACCATTCTCCACCATTTCGCCTGTAAAAGTCACAATTTCCTTAAACATCGGGTCTTTATGAAAATAGATTTGCCACTCCAGAATCATAAAGTTGGGTACTGAAACGCATACATGTGTGGAGGCCATAGCTCCCAGATAAGACGCAACCATATGAGGTGCAAAAGGAACATAATATAGGTTGGCCAGATTCGCTATTCTTTGTGCCTCACCCAGACCGCCTGCTTTTTGCAAATCGGGCATGATAATATCCACGGCACCTTTCTCTAATAACGGGCGGAAGCCATAAGCCAGGTAATGGTTTTCACCTGCACAAATAGGGGTGGAGGTAGAGTCTGCTATTTTTTTATAGGCATCCGCATTCTCGGCAGCGATAGGTTCCTCCAGCCACATCAGGTTTAGTGGTTCCAAAACTTTGGCAACACGTTCGCCCGTTGGTGCGTCGTATCGGCCGTGCATATCTGCACATATATCAATGTTTGGTCCTACCTCTTTTCTGGCCGCGGCCATTTGATCGTACATACGTTGCACTTCTGCCGGGCTAGCTGTCCAGTTAAATTTGTCGTATTTATTCGGGTCATTTGCCTGATCCAGATCAAATTTTACTGCACTAAAACCCATATCTACGGCTTCGCGGGCAGCATGGGCAAAATCTTCAGGCGTAGGCAGGCGATTTTGATACAAAGCTGTATCCATGTAAACCCGTACCTCATCTCTGAATTTTCCACCTAAAAGTTGATAAACCGGCAGTCCCAACGCCTTTCCTGTCAAATCCCAAAGGGCGGTTTCTACAGCCGTAAGCACAGCCACATACATTCCTGCCTGTGCACCTTCGAAAAACCCTGTTTTGCGTATAGTTTCAAAAAGGCGATGTACATTTAAAGGGCTCTGGCCCTTGATTCGCTCACCCATGATTTTTACCAAATGATAGGTGCCTGGGGTGGCATCTACTCCTTCACCGTGACCTACCAGATCCTGATTGGTGTATATCTTCACAAAAAGACTGTGACCACCTCTTGTATATCCACATTTTATATCCGTAATTTTTAAATCTGAAGGAGACGAGTTGGTATTGACTCTGCCTTTGGCTTTTTCATCATGTTTGTTTTCAGCATGGGCAAAATTGGCCAATGGCGAAACAGCCAAAGCCGATGCCAAGGTAGCTTTTGAAAGGAAATCTCTTCTTGAATTTTTCATTTTTATTATGGTTGAATGTAAGAATGCTTAAATGATTGAATGCGAAAATGGTTGAATGTTAGATTGCGAAAATGCTACAATGATTGAATGTTTAGATGTTGGATTAGGTACATGCATAAATCTAATATAGCCAGTCGGTTACAATTTACATATGTCTAAATAAAAGACTAGTTCTACTGCATCAAAGGCCTGTTTTACATAAAGCTAGAAAAACAAAAATTGAACTGTCCAACATTAAACCCTGAGCTTGTCGAAGGTCAACCTTCCAACCTTCCAAATTTTGAACCTTGAACCCTTGAACTTTGAACTTTCCAACCTTGAACTTTCCAACCTTGAACTTTCCAACCTACGAACTTGACCACTAGAAAACTTGACCACTAGATAACTTTCCAACCAGACAACTTTAAACCCAAACCCAAAATCACCAGGTCCGTGTCTTCAACAACTCCTGAATCTGATCTTTAGGCACCGGCAACTCA
>JAHEBN010000067.1 GCA_024645245.1 Jiulongibacter sp.
AAGGTATTCTCTTCTTTACTGCTTCCTACAGTGGCCTTAGTAGGGTCTCCCAATGCCAAATTGTCCCAACCTAGTGCATCTGTAGGGAAGCTGGAAATAGCTGAAAATACGGAACGCCTGCTAAATCTTTGATAGGTAATTCCACCTAAAACAGAGAATCTATTTGATTCGTTGATATCCTTATTATAATTCATGGTGTATTCTGCAAGGTAGTTGGTTAGCTCTAATGACGCGATATTTGCCAATCCTCCAAAATCAGTTCCTCTCAAGGTTTTTCTGCTATTATAGATATCTCTTCTTACTGTTTGCCGATCAGAGCCAAGATTTATTTTGGCATCTAAACCTGGCAAAACTTTATAATTAAAATTCACATTACCAAAAGTTCTGTTTGTTTGACCCCTTGAATCTATACCCTCAATTAAACTTACCGGATTAGGCGTCGTCAAATTTGAAGAATGATTAAAACTGCCATCTGCCTTGTAAATGGCTTCAGTTGGATCGTAAAGTACAGCCGCATATACCGGGCCCTGGGCTTCGTTAGTTTCTGAATTATCCAAAGCGAAGTCATCAAATTGAACCGAAGTATTCAGGTTTGCCGCTATTTTAAATTTATCGCTTACCTGATTGCTAAGGTTCAATCGTCCACCAAATCTTTTCATACCCGTTGCTTTCACCACACCTTGTTGGTCAAAATAATTAAGCGAGGTAAAAAAAGTAGTTTTTGCCGACCCACCCGAAAAACTTATATTTTGATTTACAATTGGGGCACTTCTAAAAACTTGATCTTGCCAATCAACTCCTTGGCCGATTCTTGCAATATCAGCTGATGAAAAAACCTCTTTTCCCAACTCCTCTTTACCAATTTCATTCATTACCTGAATGTATTCTTCCGTGTTAAGTGTTTCGAGTCTTCTGGGAGCTTGCTGATGACCATAATAAGCATCGTAAGAAACCTTGGTTTTACCGGCTCCGCCGTTTTTTGTTGTTATTAAAACAACGCCGTTTGCACCTCTGGCACCATAAATGGCTGTTGCTGATGCATCCTTCAAGATTTCTACCGAGGCTATATCTGCTGGATTTAACGAACTAAGTGGATTTCTTCCCACCACAGTTGACCCAGTGGCTGCAGCACCTCCACCCTGAATCAAATTACTATTATCGATCGGAAAACCGTCAATTACATATAAAGGCTCATTACCCGCCGTAATTGAGTTGGCTCCTCGTATTCGTATTGAGACCCCTCCGCCAGGCTCAGAGCTGGTTTGCGAAACCTGAACACCCGCCGCCCGGCCAGTGATCAGCTGATCTATTGATGTATTTACCCCTTTATTGAAATCCTTTTCTTTCAAAGACGATACCGAACCTGTCAAGTCACTCTTTTTAACAGTTCCATATGCGATTACCACCACTTCATCAAGGGTTGACAGATCTTCCACGAGACGGATGTCAATAACTTTTTGATTACCAATAGTTACTTCCTGGCTAATAAACCCAATAAAAGAGAAAACAAGCGTACTTGCTGAAGCGGGAGCATTAATCGAATATTTTCCATTGACATCGGCAATAGTACCAATCGATGTCCCTTTTACTGTAACGTTTGTACCTACCAGCGGCTCACCATTAACACTGTTGGTTATGACTCCGGTAATTTGAGCACTTGCCAGACTACATTGAAAAGTAAGTAAAGCAAAAGCCATTAATTTCAGATAGAATTTAATTTTCATATTCGTAAGGTTAGTTAAGTTTTAAGACTAATTTTTTGTAAAAAATACTTTATGAAGATTTTATTTTTTAAAATCCCACAACCTTTAATAAATTAATTTTCAATTCGGGCTTTTAAGTTGTCCGGCAAAAGATTGATTAAACTAGCCTGATGTACTTTCAAAACATTTTGTAGCTGTTGAACTACCTCAGGGTGGAAATCTGCCACATTATAAGCTTCTGAAATATCAGCTTCAACGTCATAGAGCTCTGGCTTTTCGAGAATGACAGACTTACTGTAGTTTACCGGCTCTTTTTGCAAAAGATGAAGTTTCCATTTTCCAGATCGCACGGCACTCAATTCGGCGGTAGTTCCCCAATAGAAAAACTCCTGCCTTGGACTTGGTGCCATATTTTTTAATGTTTCAGATAAGTCATACCCATCCATTGTCCGATCATTTGGTGCTTGTGTGCCACTTAATGCCGCGAAAGTCTTGATAATATCCAGTGTGGAACCCATATCGGTTACTACACCCTGTTTAATATTTCCAGGTCCCCAAAAAATAGCAGGAACCCGTTGGCCTCCTTCAAAAGTAGTGCCTTTGCCAGCCCTCAGAGGTCCTGCGGATCCACCGTGTGTTTTAAACATGAGCCAAGGACCATTATCAGAAGTGAACACTACTATTGTGTTTTCTGAAATGCCCAGATCTTTGACCGTTTTCAATATTTGACCTACACTCCAATCAATTTCCTGGATTACGTCACCATAAAGACTGCGTTGACTGCTACCTCTGTATTCGTCGTTTACAAAAAGTGGAATATGTGGTAAATTATGTGCCAGGTAAAGGAAAAAAGGCTTGCCCTTATTCGATTTTATGAATTCAATTGACTTTTCCGTGTACCGTCTGGTGATAGTATTTTGATTGGCTGGTCGCTCCAAAATGTTTTCATTTTGCATTAATGGAACATTGAAATACTCCGGACTAGAACTGAAATTGGGATCATCGGTATTTTTATAATAGTCCATAGGTCCCTTTACCGCATCCATGTCATTGCTGTATGGTATACCATAATAAGAGTCAAATCCTTGTTTCATCGGAAGAAACTCAGGCCTGTGACCCAAGTGCCATTTGCCTATTGCTGCGGTAGCATAATTTTTTTGTTTTAATACCTCAGCAATAGTTATTTCAGATTGAGGCAAGCCATCACGGGAATCCGGGAACAATACCCCTCTTGCCGGCGAAGTCATGCCATTACGTATAGGATACCTACCTGTTAAGAGTCCGGCACGACTAGGAGTGCATACAGGAGATGCTACATAAAATTGTGTCCATTTTTGTCCTTCATAAGCCATCTTGTCCAGATTTGGCGTTTTAATTGAAGGATTACCGTAGCAATTTAAATCTCCATAACCCATATCATCTGCAAAAATTATGATAAAGTTGGGTGTGTCACTTTTCTTCTTTTTGGCAGATGCATTTTGAGAAAAACCACTCCAGGGAAGCATAAGAACTATCAAAATAACCAGTATGACCAGTCTGCCGATTAAAATGCGAGCCTTTCCATAGAACTGGTAAGTATTTGTCTTTAAATTTTTCATATAGGGTTGAATTAGTTTAGAAGTCAAAATTATGTCCTAGAAGAGTGGCATATAGTACAATAATTGTTCAAAATGGTAGACAAATAAGCCAATTTCGAAAATAGGGGAATTTGGAGGTGTAACTTTCTCAAAAAATAATTTATACGAATAATCAATCGTAAAAGACAGGAATTATTAAAATTGTATTAAATTCAATATGCTAAACAAAGACTCTGGATTTAAAATGAAAGAAAGATTGAAATTGAATACTATCTTTTGTTTAAAAATAGTCCTTTTTCCTTTCATTTGGTTCCTTCCGTTTGGTAACGCAATTGGTCAACTTGCTAATCCCGTTTTTCGACACATTTCTATTAATGACGGCCTCTCTGATACGTTTATTCAGTGCATAAGTCAAGATAGTAAAGGGTACATGTGGTTTGGTACGTCATATGGATTAAATAAGTACGACGGTGTTGTATTTACACATTATTTACACAATCCAATCGACAAGAATACAATAGATCAAAATAATATAACCAGTATTTTTGAAGACAGTCAACAAAGAATGTGGATAGGGACTGAAAGCTCTTTGAATTGTTTTAATCCCATAACCGAAACTTTTGAACTGGTAATTAAAGAGCATAATGGAATTTATAAATCTAAAATAGGACCAATTAAAAAAATAGCAGAAGACGAGCAAGGGCGTTTATGGTTGGCAAGAACATATGCTTTGCAAGTTTATGATCCTAAAAATAGAACTACCAGAACTTTTTTCCCTAAAGATGATGACATAGACTACAAAGGTGAAATTGGTGATTTATTATTTGACAAAAAAGGGAATTTGTGGGTAATCACAAAAGCCGGACTCCGCTATTTTGACAGAAATCACTATAAATTTTCAAACCCTTTGAATGACTTTACCGATTCACCGCCTAGTGCAGTGCAGTTTGAAGCCAGAATATTAGAAGATCAGAAAGGAAACCTTTGGTATGCCAGCCGAGGCTTAGGATTACGGAAATACCAGTCCATAAGTGGTACCTGGAAGCATTTTAAGAGTTCGATAAATTCATCAAATGGTTTAAAAAGTAATTTTATCAACGATATTAAAGAAGATAAAGATGGTAATATATGGATAGCGAGTGGTCGTAGCGGCTTAGATGTTTTGGATCCGAAAAATGAAATATTTACTAATTTTTCAAAATCCAGTATAGAAAGTAATCACCTGATAAGCAATGCTTTGAATAAACTTTTTATTGATAAAGAGCAGCAGCTTTGGATAGGTACATGGCATAATGGTTTGGAGTATTTAAAAAGAAATAGCGACTTTTTGCATTATTCCATGGACGGTTCCCGTATGAGTTTAAGCTCAAATAATGTGATGGGTATAGCCAATGCCGATAAAGGCAATTTATGGATTGGACTAGATGATGGGGGCGGATTGGAATACCTGGACCGGGAGAATAATACAATTACAAGCATTAAGATTCATTGCGACCAAAAATTTACAGATCATGGTGAGCAAAGCATTAAATCCATGATAAAATCACGTAAGGGTGATCTATGGCTTGGCACTATGAATGGCCTTCATACTTACAATCCAAAAACTAAAAGTTGGCAAAGTTTTCGACATGATCCCAATAATGAAAATAGTTTAAATTCCGGTTTTATAAATGCTATTCTCGAAGATCATTTGGGAAATATTTGGGTTGGAACCCGTGCTCAGGGATTGAGCAAGTACGATGTAAAAACCAATTCATGGAGTAGATTGGCGGATTCTGAATCAGACTACCGAAATTTTGAAGGTATTGGTTTGCTCTATGAAGATCACGATAATATAATATGGGTGGGCACGACACAAAACGGGCTTTGGAGTTTTGACCCCACAACAAATAGGCCCACTTTATACAAAAATATTATGGACCAAAATCACAATATTAAACTCGGAATTTCCGCAATTTTTGAAAACACGACAAACCAATTATACATAGGAACCACCGGCAATGGATTGCAGATTGTAGATAAAGATTCCCAAAAAGTAAAAACAATTACTGAGGCCGATGGTCTATCCGGAAATATGGTATTTGGTATTTTGGAAAGTCAGAATCAACTTTGGATAAGTACGAATAAAGGCTTAAGCCTATATGATTTGAAAAAAGGCATTTTAATGAACTATTATAGCCAAAATGGATTACAAAAGGGGCCCTTTTTAAAAAATTCATTTGCTAAATTAAGTTCAGGTGAATTTTGTTTCGGGGGGATTAATGGGTTAAATATTTTTGATCCAACCAAATTGCCACTTGAATCTAAAAACGCATCCTTGGAGATTACCAGACTTTTGCTTTTTAATGAAAAAACCGCCTCTTGGTCTCAAAATAATTCATTTAAGACTCATTTTAATTCCGAAGATGGCATTACTTTATCCTATAAGGAGCCCGTTTTTCAATTTAACTTTACTGCATTAAGTTACGACGACTCCCGTACCAATTATTATTCTTACCGACTTTATCCCTACGAAAAGCTGTGGCAACAAGCAGGAAATAAAAGACGAGCCAATTATGCCAATTTACCCGCTGGCGACTACACCTTTCAGGTAAAATGTTCCCAATCTGAACAACAATGGGGAAATGATTTCAAATCAATTAAGGTGACTATTGAGCAAAAGCCCTGGTTAAGCTGGTGGGCGTTTTGTTTGTATGGAGTATTTGCATTTACCTTAGTCTATTTATTAAGAAAATTTGAAATGGCACGAATATTTACCCAAAATGCACTTCAACTGGAAAGAATGACACACCAAAAAGACAACGAAGTATATCAAACTAAATACAATTTTTTTACTAACATAACCCATGAACTTAGAACTCCGTTAACCATGATTATTAGTCCTTTGGAAAATTTGCTTAATAATTCTAATAATGGTAATAAAACGATTTACAGCGTTATGCACAGAAATGCCTTGAAACTACATGAACTTATTGATCAATTACTGGATATTAGAAAAGTGGAGTTGGGCGAAATTAAGTTAAAGGCAGCAAAAGGAGATATTGTGAATTTTTCGAAACAAGTTTTGGATTCTTTTCAAGAACTGGCCAAAGTAAAAAAGATTAGTTTAAGCTTTTCTTCTGATTATGAACACCTGGATTTATGGTTTGACTGGGATAAAATGGAAAAAATACTCAACAATCTAATTTCAAATGCCCTCAAGTTCACGCCGGTTACGGGTAAAGTAATGCTATTTGTCAAAAAAGACACGGACCAAAACCTTATAGAAATAGCCATTAAAGATAACGGTTGTGGCATCTCAAAAAATCATCAAAACAAGATTTTCGATCGATTTTACCAAGAAGATTTAAGTAATAAAAATAAGGGATTTGGAATAGGGCTTGCATTTACTAAAGAATTAACAGACCTACATCGGGGGAAAATAGAGGTAGAGTCTATTGAAAATGTTGGAAGTACTTTTAGCTGTTACTTCCCAATAGGAAATTCCCATTTAAGACCAGACGAAATCATTAGCTTTGACCTTCAAGGTATTGTTATAAATGAGTCAATTGGACAGAATGATAAGTGGCTAACGAATAAATCGGAAATAAAAAAAGGTCTGCCTACACTATTGATAGTTGATGACTCTCAGGATATTCTGGAGTATATTGCCTCAAACTTTACCAATAAATACAATATTTTCACTGCTTTCAATGGTACAATTGCACTGGAAATATTAAATATGCAACCTATCGATTTGATCATAAGCGATGTCATAATGCCAGAAATGGATGGAATTGCTTTATGTGAATGCGTAAAAACCAATTTAAATACCAGCCATATTCCAGTAATACTTTTGAGTGCTTTAGGCTCTGTAAAAAATCGAATTAATGGGATTGAATCCGGTGCAGACTCTTATATTCCTAAGCCTTTCAATTTGGATTTACTTAAGGCAGAAGTCGCTAATCTAATCAAGTCGAGAGAAGTTCTGAGACGAAATTTTTTATCCTTTGATAACTTTCAAATAAAATCCTTTAGCCCGTCTGTAAAAGACGAAAATTTCATTACAGAGTTAGTAAAAGTTATAGATGAACATTTAGACAATTCAAGCTTTGAAAAAGAAGATCTATTAAGAGAAATGAGCATGAGCCATTCAAGCATGTATCGAAAACTTAAATCCTTAACCAACTTATCTCCGAATGAGTTTATAAGAAAAATAAGGCTTCAAAGGTCTTTGGATAAACTTTCTGACCCCAATTTGAATATATCCGAGGTCGCATACTCGGTTGGTTTTTCTGATCCGAAATATTTTTCATTATGCTTTAAAAAGACCTTTAAAATTAGCCCTACCGAATTTAAAGAAAGGTTAAACAATCCTAATTCGGATATCGTAAAATTTGAGCTCAATAAGGTAATTTTTAACCTAAATTAAAGGGGTGGTAGAATTATGATTGTTATTTCCAGCCCAATTTAATCCTTTCTTAAAAAGGAAATTAAATTAAAAACCAATCGGATTTGTATTGATATCAAATATGTATTAAAACCTTACCAATTAAATTCGAATATATTCAGAACTGATCAATCTAAATTCAATAATTCGTTCTTCAATGCGAAAATCCACACACTAAAATGCAGATTTTCAAACAAGGTAATTAACAAAATCCTCCTGTTAAAACATGCTATACCCTGAGCAAGGGTGCTGTGTATATAGAAAGAATTAATGTGACATTTTTCCCTTTTATTTTCATATATTGATAACTTACCGGGTATCACATTCGGTAAAACAAGCAGGTGAAAATTTGAAAATGGCTATATTGCCTGATCAATTTAAAGCTCTTGTCATTTTATGCTTCTTCAATCTTTTGGATTACGTAATTTACCGGAAACGGACGAATTTCCTTTTAATCTGCCTTTGGTCAGGAATCTGGAGACGGTTAAGTTGGAGAAGAATATTACCTTTTTCGTTGGTGAAAACGGCTCCGGAAAATCGACTTTGCTGGAGGCCCTGGCAGCGGCTTTAAACTTGCCCACGGCAGGATCCGAATCCATAGAGACCAACCCTTTGATGGAGCCTGCCCGCAGACTGGGTTATATGCTCAGCCTTCGTCAGTCTACCCGATCCAGCCGTGGTTTTTATGCCAGTGCCGAAGATTTTCTGGGCTTTGTAAAAAATATCCAAAGACAAATTGCCGAACTAAATGCCGAAATGCGGGAAATCACGGAAACCTGGAATGGCGGCGATATAAACAGGGCTTTGCAACCAATAAAAGATGAAAAGCAAGAATTAATAAGTCGCTATGGCGATGACTTAAACGCCATGAGCCATGGCGAAGGTTTCCTAAAATTTTTTCTAGCTAGAATAACCGGACCAGGCATTTACCTGATCGATGAACCTGAGGCAGCACTATCACCTACCCGACAATTGTCTCTGATCTCCCTTATCCGCCAAAAAGTACGGGATACAGACGCTCAGTTTATTATTGCCACACATTCGCCCATCATCCTCTCCATCCCCGAAGCCCAAATTCTGGAAATAAAAGACGGATTAATAAAGCCATTAGCCTACCAAGAAACGGAGCATTATCAGATTACCCGGCAGTTTTTGGAGAATCCGGAGGTGTTTTTGAGGGGGCTGTAATTTTGCTAAAACATTAATTCTTATCAGCAATTGAATACAAAAAAACAGTAAAGAAGTTAAATTTTTCAACTAGCCTTAAAACTGTAAACCCGATCAGGCGTAATACAAAAATTGAGAGGAATATCGAATTCATCTAAATCTTCAATGGCTTCATCTGCACCAAAAAAAGAGAGGCCAACTAAAGTAGTATTCGGGGTTTTGTATTGTAAAAAGCGATCGTAAAATCCACCGCCGTAGCCTACCCGATAGCCCTTTTTATCGAAGGCAAGCAGCGGAATAATTAACAGAATATCGTCGTCGGTTTCGAAGAATTTTTCAGAAGAAATACTTTCACCTTCATTTGGCTCCGGTATTCCGAATTTATTTAATACTAAATCTTGCACACCGGGGTAATTGTAATGTGCTAATTGACCTTTCTTATCCATTTTAGGGACATATAAATCAGGCGAAAAATCATTTAGCAAGGTATTTATTATGTGATTAGTTTCGGGTTCTGCTTTATTCTGGGCGGTGAGGTAAATGTGAATGCGGTCGTAACGGTGCATCATGAGCCGGCTAAAAAGCAGGAAATGAATTTTCTCATTGGCCTTCAACTTTTCAGTCTCGCTTAATAATGTTCTTTTTTCTAAATATATTTTTCGTAAAAAGGCCTTTGTTTGCGGCATAATGCTATTTATTTTCCCGAATAATTCAAACTAACATTTGTGGTGATTGAATAATGTTATACTTTGCCAAAAATAGTTGAATCTACATGAATATGAAATTCGAACCATCAAAAGGTAAATTATTAGTTGCTGAGCCCTTTTTGGGTGATCCCAATTTTGAGCGGAGCGTAATCCTCCTATGTGAACATGGCGAGTCGGGGTCTTTTGGTCTGGTGCTCAATCAGCTTTCGGAGAAAAAACTGGCTGATGTAATGGAAGATTTATATGCCGAAGTGGACTTATATGTAGGTGGGCCTGTTGAGCAAAACACCCTTCATTTTTTGCATAAACTGGAAGATCTGGAAGATGCCATTAATTTAGGAAATGGTATTTTCTGGTCGGGCGATTTTGAGCAGCTACGTACTATGATCAATCTGGGCAAAGTTGAGACCAATTCGATACGGATGTTTGTGGGGTATTCCGGCTGGGGAGCTGGTCAACTGGACAGCGAAATGAAACGGAACAGTTGGATCGTTTCGGATGTAGACGCTGATATGCTCTTTGACTCAAGCCCGGCTAATTTCTGGAGAAAAGTATTGCGAAATATGGGTGGTGAATACAAAGTAATGAGTAATTACCCGATTGATCCACGTTTGAATTAGCGTATAATTTGGTTGTTAGATTCTCTTAATGCATAAAAAAGCAATTGTTAATAGGAATCACATACCCTCAAAACCCTCGGAGTAAAAGTGTTTTTCGGGCTCTTTATCGAATTTGACTTTGCAGCCATCGCAACAGAAATAGACTTTTTCACCGGCAAATTCCACCACATGTTTAGGGTTTTTCTTATCCACCAAAACACCGCATACGGGGTTTATATAAAGCGGAGATTCGGCTTCTTCCTTATTTTTTGATTCAAAGTGACTAAAGCCTGTGATTTCCAGGTTGTTTTTTTTCTGTATAATTTCGGCTAATATGCTTACTGCCACTTCTTCGGGCTTTTTAGCGTCAATATTGATACCCGCAGGCGAGTGAATTTTGGCAATCTTACTGGCATCAGCCCCTAAGGAAATCAGGTTTTCAAATACCTTTCCCTTTTTCTTTTCACTTGCTATAAATCCTTTATAAAAACATTCGGTTTTTAAGGCTGCCTCAATAGCCTCTTCGTCGTTTTCGCCTTGTGTGCATATTACCAGTGCGGATGAAAATGAACTTTTGATATCAGCCATACTAAAATCAGAGCTGAATTCATTTACTGCTGGAAAATACTCCTTTTCCGCATCTGGAGCAATCAAGCTGAGCCGATACCCCATAGCTGAGGACAATTTTACCAAAGCTTTGGCAATGGACGTTTTACCAATGATTATCATGTGTGGAGCTGGTAAAACCGGCTCTATAAAAATGTCAACAATTCCTTCGCTCATACAAGTCATTTTATATTCTTTGATACCATTAACGTGTTTTGTGAGCTGATCTCCGCCAACTTTTACCAAACGGGCCTGGCCTGATCTCAAAGCCTCTTCAGCTTCTTTTAAAACTATACCTTTTACGCAGCCACCACCAATCCAGCCTGTAAGACTTCCATGTTGGTCCACCACTGCCTTATCCCCCGATTTGCCCGAACTCGGTACTTCGCGATGCACCACTGTGGCGGTTACAAATGCTTCGTTATCCTGAAGCAGCTGGGCTTGTTTTTTGTAAAATTCGTTATACATCGTTTAGTATTTTTTCAAGTGCCAAAAGGCTATCGAGATTATGGGCTGTTCTGAAATCGTCAATGCTTGGTAGAGCCGCTTTCATTCCTCTTTGAATAGGTTCATAACCACTCATAGCAATCAAAGGGTTTAACCAAACTAATTTTCTTACTTTCCCTTGAATTGTTTTCATTTCTTTAGCCAAAACCTCGGGTTCGCCCGTATCCAGACCGTCACTTAGAATAATAAAGGTAGGCGATCCATTCAATATTCTTTTTCCGTACTTTTCATTAAAGTCTTTCAAGCATTCCCCTATTTTGGTGCCACTGCTCCAGTTGTTGACTTGTATTCCCAGGGCTTCTACCGTTGCATCCATCTGACCATAAGCTACCGCTTCCGAAATCCGGATAAGGCTGGTGCTGAAAATAAATGCTTCTAATTGCCTGAAATAGTTACGTAACTCAAACACAAAACGTAATAAAAACAAGCTGTATTTGTCCATAGAGCCACTTACATCCAGCATTAATATAAGCCTTTGTCTTTTTGGCTTTTGGGCTTTAAAAAATAAATTTATGGGTTCCCCGCCTGTGTTTATACTTCTTCTAATCGTGCGACGTAAGTTTAGCTTTCCTATATGCCGACTTTCTTTCATTCTTCGCCTCAATCTAAGAGCCATTTCTTTGAAAAGCTTTTCGGCTATTTCTTCCAATTGTTTGGACTCAATATCGCTTAGTTTGCTGAAATCGGTTTTTCGCAAGCTTTCGGCTTCGTTGGCTCCACTTATTTCCTTGGCTTCTTCTTTTGCCCCTTCATTGTTTCCCAAACCCAACATCACCAATGAACTTGACTTTTTTTTCTTTTTGGCTCCAGCTATTTTGGTTTGATTTTTACCATTTAAGTCAATGGGATTGCTGTCCCAAAATAATTTATATAAACCTTCGAAAAGCATTCTATCTTCAGGAGAATTACAAAAAAGAGGTTTTAAAAGAAACTTTAATTGCAGTTCGTTTTCCAAAGGAAGTTGATCTAAGCCCTCAAAAGCTGCGATAGTTTCGCCTATACCCACATTGAGGCCGTGTGCTCTCGAGAATTGAGCAAAAGCCACAATGGATTCGCTAATACTGTTTGTGGCAAATGCTTGTTGTTTCATTTTTCTAAAAGCTCTTCCAGGTAGTTTCCTTTTACAGCGTCCAGATCATCGATTGTCTTCAGGACATTTCCCAGGGTTTGAGAAATGGTTTTGGCGTTTAATTCTCTATGACCAAGAGCCAATATGGCTTGTGCCCAATCGATGGTTTCTGAAACTCCCGGAGTTTTGGCCAATTTCAATTTCCTGAGTTTTTGAACAGCCTGCGTAATCTGAGCTAAGAGCTTATCCTCGATGGCAGGCATTTTCCTTTTCACAATTGCCATTTCTTTTGCCAAATCCGGGTAATCGATCCATTGATATAAACACCTTCTTTTTAAGGCGTCACTTAGCTCTCTGGTACGATTGGATGTCAGGATTACATATGGTTTTTGCGTAGCTGTAATGGTGCCCAGTTCGGGTATACTGATTTGAAATGAAGAAAGCAATTCCAATAGAAAGGCTTCAAACTCTTCGTCAGAACGGTCAATTTCATCAATCAGCAAGACCGGTGCTTTCTGAGTCTCCGAAATGGCTTGCAACAATGGTCTTTTCATAAGATAATCTTCTCCGAAAATCGTCTTTTCTTTTTCGCCTAAACTCCCCTTTTCATTTTCGATGAGTTTGATGGCTAGTAACTGTTTCTGATAGTTCCATTCATACACGGCAGCGTTGATATCCAAGCCTTCGTAGCATTGCAAGCGTATCAGTTTCGTATCCAAAAGTTTGCTTAGAACCAAAGCAAGCTCTGTTTTTCCTATACCGGGAGGGCCTTCTAACAAAACCGGTTTGTGTAATTTCAACAATAAAAAAACAGATATAGCCAATTCTTCATCGGCCACATATTCCAGTTTTTCCAGTTCTTTTAAGAGGCTTTCCGTGTCTTTTAAATCTTTTGCTTTTAAGGGCATTTTTTATGATTTATTTCCTCCAAAAATACCCTTTACCATGCTTCCCATCATTGAACCAGCCGAAATAGAATTGTCTCCAGCCTCTTTGCCGTCTAACTGATCTTTGAAGTTTCCTACAAACTGGTCAAAAACGGTGTTTGAAACATCGGTTATTAATCTGCTTCCAAACTGAGCCAACATCCCTGTAATGGTGATATCCATACTTACATTCACATTGGTTTGACCATCCGCTTCTTCGGTCAAAATACCAGTCATGTTCATTTCCGCATTTCCTTTTCCTTTTTCATCGTCGCCCAATCCCTTCAAAACCATTTTATGAGTGGCCGCATCTCTTTCCAGAAAAGTAATCAATCCATCATAACCTGCTTTAACAGGTCCGAATTTGAGTGATACTTTCCCCTTGTAATTGTTCTCATCAACTGTTTCTGTAAGTGATGCACCTGGCACGCAGTTTACGATTTTTTCGGGATTTGTCAGGTTTTCCCAAACCATGGCGATGGGATGATTAACCACAAAACCCTTTGCTATATTTGTTGTCATTTTATTTAAAAGTATTGATTTTCATTTTAAACCTATAGAAATAGAAAAACAAACACCTGCATTCAATATATTTAAATACAGGTGTTTAGCTTCTATCTAGCCCATTTAAACTACCCCTTTTTCTTTTAGGGCTTTCCAGACTTTGAATGGAGTAATAGGAATCTCCATGTGGGTAATACCATATGGAGATAATGCATCTACTATGGCATTGGCAATGGCCGGTGGAGCACCAACAGTAGGGGACTCACCTACTCCTTTCGCACCAATCGGATGATGGGGAGAAGGCGTAACTGTATGTCCTGTTTCCCAACTTGGAGATTCAACAGCCGTAGGCACCAAATAATCCATTAAAGTACCATTCAGTATATTTCCATCTTCATCATAGATAAGTTCTTCGTACATGGCAGGAGCAATACCTTGTGTAAGACCTCCGTGCACCTGACCTTGAACAATCATCGGGTTGATAATATTTCCGCAGTCATCGATTGCCACAAAACGTTTCACATCGATCGCACCTGTTTCTTTATCTACCTCAACCACACAGATGTATGCACCTGAAGGGAAAGTTAAATTCGGCGGATCGTAATAGTGTGTGGCTTCAAATCCGGCTTCCATGCCCTGTGGGAAATTGGTATAAGACGCAAATACAATTTCTTGTATAGTTTTTACTTTCTCTGGGGCTCCTTTTACAAAAAACTTACCTGGTTCCCATTCCAAATCTTCTTCGCTTACTTCTAAAAGATAAGCGGCTATTTTGCGTGCTTTATCTTTCAATTTTCGTGCAGCAACCGCTGCAGCGGCACCTGCAGTTGGGGTACTTCGACTAGCATAAGTACCTAATCCATAAGGAGCGGTATCCGTATCGCCTTCCTCAACTTGAATATTTTCAGCAGGAATTCCCAATACTTCTGCAATTATTTGAGCATAAGTAGTTTCGTGTCCCTGACCTTGAGATTTAGTTCCAAATCGGGCAATTGCTTTTCCGGTAGGGTGTACCCTGATTTCGGCAGAATCAAACATTTTGATCCCTAAAATATCAAAGTCTTTTGACGGACCAGCTCCCACTATTTCCGTAAATGTAGAAATGCCAATACCCATCAATTTACCCTCCTTACGCATTTCGGCTTGCTTTTTTCTAAGACCCCAGTAATCTACGGTGTCCATAGCTAATTTCAAACCGGCATGGTAATCGCCGGAATCGTATTCCCATCCCATTGGTGATTTCCAGGGGAAATCTTCTTTTTTGATAAAGTTTTGCATTCTAACGTCAGCCGGATCTTTTCCAATCTCGAGAGAGAAGCGATCGGTAATACGCTCAATCGCGTGAACGGCTTCTGTAACACGGAATGAACAACGATAGGCTACCCCTCCCGGAGGTTTGTTGGTGTAAACTGCATCGCACTCCATAAAAGAGGTATCGTAATCATAAGAACCCGTTCCGATGGAGAACATTCCGGTTGGAAACTTCGATGGATTAGCAGATGCATCGGTATATCCATGGTCGGCAAGTATTTTGAAACGAGTCGCCAAAATTTTACCATCTTTGGTACCAGCCATTTCTGCTGTGATGTGATAGTCGCGAGCAAATGAATCTGCTTGTAAATTTTCGCTGCGGTCTTCTATCCACTTTACGGGTTGGCCAATTAGAAATGAGGCTGCAATGGCGATTACATAACCCGGATAAACCGGTACTTTACCACCAAAGCCTCCACCGATATCCGGTGAAATTACCCTTATCTTTTCTTCTGTGAGACCTACATGACCTGCAACCAAGGCGATAACCGTGCGAATGGCATGCGGAGCTTGGGTAGTCATGTACATGTTGAGTTGATTATTTACTTTGTGATAGTCAGCCACACATCCGCAGGTTTCAATAGATGAAACGTGAATACGTGGAATGTGCATTTGCTCTTTCACCACTACTTCTGCTTCAGCGAAAATCTTTTCGGTTCTTTCCTTTTGGCCGGCTTCCCAATGCCAGATATGGTTGTCTTTTTTGCCTTCCTTGTCTGTTCTTAATACCGGAGCTGAGGCATCCATCGCCTTGTATGGGTCTATTACCGGCTTCATTACTTCGTAAGAAACTTTTACCGCTTCACGGCCGTCGCGAGCGGCATACCGGCTTGTGGCAATTACCGCACAAACCTCCTGGGCCTGATACATGACAGTATCCGTAGGCAATACCATTTGGGTATCCGACATAAGCGTTGGCATCCAATGTAGGTTGTATTGCTCCAGATCTTTGCCGGTGATAACCGCAAGCACGCCCGGAATAGCCAGTGCAGCTGTGGAATCAATATTTTTAATTTTAGCATAGGCATAAGGGCTACGTACAATATCCATATAAAGCATGTCAGGTAGCTTAATATCATCCACATAATTGCCTTGGCCATGTAGAAAACGGCCATCTTCTTTCCGTTTCATGGAATGACCCATGCCGCTGATAGCCTTAGATGTTTTACATTCAATCATTTTATTTCTAGATTAAAAATTTTCAATTTATTTTAAACAAATTCAGGCTCTGTAGAAGCTGGCTCTATACCTCTGTTTTTCGCAGAAGCATACTTTATCGCTTTTACAATGTTGTTGTAACCAGTGCAACGACATAGATTGCCTGAAATACCCCAGCGAATTTCTTCTTCTGTAGGATCAGGATTATTCTCTAAAAGCTCAGTAGCTCTTAAGATCATACCCGGAGTGCAGAATCCACAGTGTAGTCCGTGATTTTCTTTGAAGCCTTCCTGCAAGTGATTGTATTCGTTTTCTGCAGAAACACCTTCAATCGTCGTAAGGTTTTTGCCATTGGCCTGAACAGCTAAAATGGTACAGGATTTTACAGATTTTCCGTCCATTAGTATGGTACAAGCTCCACAGCTTGTGGTATCACAGCCAATGTGCGTACCGGTCATGGCAAGGTTTTCGCGAATCAGATGAACAAGTAAAAGTCTTGGTTCTACATCTAGTTCGTGTTCGGTTCCGTTAACTGTTATTTTAATATGTTTTGTCATTTTTTTAGCTCTTTTAAAGATGATAAAATCAGGCCATTGCCCTTTCCGCTGCTTTGTGAATCATTCTTTTCAACAAAACACCAACGAGATGACGCTTATACTCCTCACTTCCACGCAGGTCATCTGACGGGCTACAGTCTTCCGAAGCACACTTTGCAGCTTCTGCTATAACTTCGTCGGTAAGCTTTTTGCCTAATAAAGCCGCTTCTGAACGCTCGGCCCTCATAGGCACAGGGCTCAGGTTTGTAAGGCCAATTCCTACATAAGTAACGGTGCCATTGGCGTCAAGTGTCAATTGTACAGCTACGCCCGCGGTAGCATAATCACCCACCTTTCTTTCCATTTTATGGTAAGCAGATCCAGTTCCTTTACCGTGAATAGGAATTTGGATTTCGGTCAGTATCTCATTTGCCTGAACTTCGGTCATGTAAAAGCCATGGAAAAATTCATCTATTGGAACTGTTCTGTTTCCATCTTTCCCACTTATTACAATGTTTGCTCTCAAAGCCAACATAACGGCCGGATGATCATTGGCAGCATCACCGTGTGCCAGGTTGCCACCTATTGTACCGCGGTTTCTTACTGATGGGTCGGCAATTAGTTTTGTAACATCGGCAAATATCGGGAAGTGAGCTATGAGTTCTTTAGCGTGCTCAATCTCAGATTCTCTGACCAAGGCACCAATTTTCATAGTGTTACCGTCTTTGGTAATATGTGATAGCCCCGGAATATTGTTAATGTCAATTAAAACTTCGGGAGAGGCAAACCGAAGCTTCATCATGGGAATAAGGCTGTGACCTCCGGAGAGGATTTTTGCCTCATCGCCGTACCTATCGAGCAAACCGAAAGCTTCCTCAAGTGTGGTAGGGCTTTCATAATCAAAAGGGGCTGGAATCATAGATTATTTTTCAATTTAGAGTTGAACATTTATTTATAAGAAAAGAATTAGGGTAAAATGACTGTATCTGAAATTTTAGAAATTATTTTTTGAATCCTTGTACTATATAAAAAACTAGATACAACAAACAGGCTGGCAGACAAATAGTAAAACGCAAAATTCCAATTAAAAAAAATGTAACCGGAAATAAACAAAATACCCAAAAAAGATAGCCAGATACTGTACTTGTTAAAAAGTTTGTTATTGGGTTTCAATAAAACAAAAGCAGTAACTATTAAACTTACCGACAAGGCGATGTAGGGTCGTATGTCTGCAAAACGCTCCATGTTTTCAGAAGCTGCCAATGAACCACAAATAGTCATGGCACCATAATAGGAAATAAAACATGCAGGACATTTAGGAATAATAAACAATATTACTCCGAGCAAAAACGGAATTTTCCGATTTTGAGTTGTATCCTTCAAAGGAGCAGAGTTTACCGCACATTCGATGCACTCATTCATTTCTTAAGGTTGATTAAATAAATCTGAAAACCAACAACTTGTAATTCAAAAAGGCAATACAATATAGGAAAAATTAAAATTAAAGTCTCGTTTTTTTATGAAAGAAAAATTAAAATTAATCTTGACTTAATACTAAACCAAATAATATTAAAATTGTTTATGATTACTTTAAACCTACTTTAATCAACTTTAAAAAGTGATTAAAATAAGATTTAGTTGGAAATTAAAATCTCCATAAATTATAACTAATTCCGGCTTGGTATAAATCTGAAGCATTTAAAGGAAGCTCTAAAAAAGCATCGGCATCTGAAAGGTTGGCCAAATCGCCGGAGCCATGGCCTTCTACTGGAATAGCCATTAATTGACCCTCTTGGTTTTCAAGTTTTACTTGCATCAGATAGGTCAATTCGGGTTTAAAATTAATATTGCTGCTCAAAATGGCTTTTTCAGGTCTTAATTGAATGCCTGAAGAAATAAGTAACCAGGGTTTTAAGTAGCGACAGGCACACATAAAAGCAGAAACGGGATTGCCGGGCAATGCAAAAACGATTTTATTTTCTTTTCTACCAAACCACATTGGTTTTCCTGGTCTTTGTCTTATTTTGTGAAAAATCCTGGTGTAATTGAGCTGTTCAAGAGCTGTAGGAATTAGGTCTTTTTTCCCTTCAGAAACCCCTCCGGAAAGAATTAAAACATCGAAATCATACTCTATTTCCTTTATTTTTTCTAAAGTTTGAGTTAAATCGTCTGCCAGATGAAAATGGGCAATTTTGGCACAAAAAGGTTTTATTGAGGAAGCTATTACAAAAATGTTTGACTTACGGATCTGATGCGGAAGTGGAGTCACATCAACCTCCACCAGCTCATCACCGGATGTCAAAATTGCTACATTTGGTTGTTTTTTAACCTTTACAATTGATTTCCCAACTGTAGCTAAAATGCCAAGATCAGGGCTTTTTATTTGATGGCCTTTGGGGAGTACTATTTCGTTTAGTTTTCTGTCGTATCCTTTGTAATGAATATTGGTATTTACTTGCAAGTCATTTTGTAGAATCATGTATCCTCCATTACGCACAATATCTTCATATCGAATAACAGAGTCCGTATTTGCGGGCAAAGAACAGCCGGTCATTACTTCAATACAGGCATTTTGTTGTTCTAATTTAAGGGCTGGTTCGCCGGCAAATTGTATATTATCTATTTTGAATTTTCTGTTGCCTCTTTCGTAATCGTCTGCCCGAATTGCCACACCATCCATGGTAACTCTGTCAAAAGGCGGAAAATCACGATCTGCAAGAATATCTTCTGCCAATACCCTTTCTACACTTTCCAGAAAAGGAATTTCTTCCGTTCCGAAATCAAGTGTATTTTGTAATACCAATTCGTACGCTTTTTCTACTGTTATAAATTGCATCAGTCAAATTTCATGGGTTGGTCGCGATCGTGAATAGGTACAGCTCTTTCTCTTAAATGCTTTCCATTTCTTTGCGAAAATACAGTTTTTATTTCAGCCACGATCGAAAGTGCTATTTCTTCAGGATTGCTGGCACCGATATCGAGACCTATGGGGGCATAAATCCTTTCCATATCTTTCTCCGTAAAAATCACCCCTTCTTCTTTCAACTCAGCAATGATTCTTTCCGAACGCACTTTTGGGCCTAACATGCCTATATATTTAACAGTCGAGCCCAATACTTTTCTCAGGTTATCTTTATCGGTATTAAGGGAATGCGACATCAAAATCACCGCAGTATATTCATCCTTTTCCACTTCATCCATAAATTCAGGAGCAATCACTTCCAGGCCTTCGTTGGCGTTAACCTTGGTTGGATTGGCAATAACTTTCTGATCCCAGCCCAGTTCTCTTATTTGTCTTGAAAGTGGATAAAGATCGTACTGATGACCGATGAGCAGGATTTGCAAAGCAGGAGGTAAAACCTCCACAAAAAGCGTCAGACTTTCATTTACTATCAAATTTTTAGATTTATCCAACTGATCAATTGCCGACGCCAATTCATTAATTCCTGTGTAATCCGATAATAACAACAGGTCGTCTTTGTTTTCAAAAAGTAAAATATTTCCTAATAGTTCTTTCCTGGTGCAGTGGGTAATGCAAACCAATTTTCGGGTTTGTCTTTTGCCGCTCAAGGCTTTTTTTAAAACCTGAATCGGATTATTAGAATCGATTTCTTCAATCGGTTTAAAAAGCACATCGATGATTCCGTTACAGCCCAAGCCTACACCTATCTGGTGGTCATCGTCGGTGGTGGTATCGTAGGTAATCACCGAGGCCGAGCTTTTAATTATCGCCATTCGGGCACGTTTCAAAGCATCGCCTTCCAGGCACCCACCGCTTATGCCACCAACCCAGGTGCCGTTTTCAGAAACCAGCATGCGTGCACCCATTCGTCGGTAAGAAGAGCCTTCTACACGCACCACGGTGGCCAATGCTACTTGTTCTGATTTATCTTTTAAATCGAACTGACGAATTATATTGCGTATTTCTTTCACTGGGTCGAATTGTTTTCTAATCTATCAAAATGAATTTTCAAACTTCTGCTAATGATCCATTTTGCAATTTAAGTTTGATATTGAGAAAAGGTTAATTTAAAACCTTAAATTGTACATTTGACAACATAATTATTTTGAAAAAGTTTGAGTATTAATAAGAAATTAATTCTGAGCACTTTCCTGAAACCCC
>JAHEBN010000231.1:0-1043 GCA_024645245.1 Jiulongibacter sp.
CCGTGCAGGAAGAAATCGGACTGCGAGGCTCTGAAATGATCTCCAGAAGATTAAAACCCAATGCCGCAATCGTGCTGGATGTAACCCACGACACCCAATCGCCCATGTACGACAAAAAGAAAGACGGAGATATAGCTTGCGGAAAAGGCCCATCGCTCACTTACGGACCTGCAGTACAAAATAATTTACTGAATCTGATCATCGACACAGCAGAAGAAAAAGGAATTCCTTTCCAAAGAGCTGCTGCCAGCAGATCAACAGGTACTGATACCGATAGCTTTGCCTACTCGGGTGAAGGCGTGGCTTCAGCCTTGATTTCGCTACCACAGAAATACATGCATACCACCGTAGAAACCTGCCACAAAGACGATATTCAGGCTTGCATTGATTTGTACTTGGCTGTATTGCAAAAGATTACTCTGGATATGGATTTTAAGTATTTGGTTTAGGGGTTAGGTTTTAGGGATTAGGTAGACAGGAGAATGGAGAATGGAGAAAGGATTTGGGAATAGGTTTTAGGTTTCAGGGAATAGGGATTAGGGAATAGTATTTAGGGGTTAGGTAATTTTAATGCTTAAATGCTTGAAGGATAAAATGCTTGAATAAGTTTATTTTATTGTTTCGGCATTCAATCATTCCCGCATTTAAGCATTTCCCAATTCCAACATTTACACATTCAATCATTCCCGCATTTAAGCATTTCCCAATTCCAACATTTACACATTCAAGCATTCTCCCATTTAAGCATTTCCCAATTCCAACATTTACACATTCAAGCATTCTCCCATTTAAGCATTTTATCATTTACACATTTATTCTAAAAATAGGAACCAAATTACCCTTACTTTTGTCTAGAGATTACAATCTCATGGGGCTGACCGGTTTTGACGGCGTGATGCGGTTGCGGGTATAAGCATGTATGGAGTTGGTGGAAGGTCTCCATTTAAAAAATCTACCGAACAACAATTGGCAATACTCAGTATGCCATGGCAGCTTAATCTAGGATAGATTAACCTTACGCCACATCTCTCCGCTGCTAACCT
>JAHEBN010000231.1:1053-3212 GCA_024645245.1 Jiulongibacter sp.
CCTCTGCCGCGGTAGAATTAGAGGTGTCGAAACGCAGAGGCGTTTAAAGACGGGTTTCTGATCTTTGAATAGTAAACGAGAAACTAAGGTGATGACAAGGTATGCCGAACGGCTTTCTGATCCCGAAAATTAAGATCGGCTAAACATGTAGAAGGCACGACGATGGCCATGTTCGGACCAGGGTTCGAATCCCTGCAGCTCCACTTTATAAATCCGTAATTAGTTATTTAATAATTGGTTACGGATTTTTTTATAGTCCGAAATACTCATTTTTGAGGGTTATTTTTTACGAGGCCTTGGTAGCCTAATTTACAAACTCTTGAATTGAAATATAAAAGCTAGGCATCTTTCGGGCTATCCCCTCACTGGATGTAAAAGTCAAGGTTCCTGATGTTTTAGCGATGGCGATTGGCTGATTTTACAGATGCGATACACCTGCCTGGCCCGGAACCCAAAATGAGAAGCATGTGGCATCACCTATCTGTATAAATCCTGCCTAAAAATTCAAAAAAAGGGCATCAAAGCCGTGGATGAGAAAATGCCTAAGATTGAGTGGGATGGGATTGTTTGATTTCGTTTCACTTTAAGTTCATGAAACGAAATTTAAACCTTACTTAATTAAAGGGGGCTTAAACAAAAATATAAATGCTAAAGTGACTTTCATTGAGCAGAAAACATTGGCTCAATTTCTACTGGTATCTTTAAAACAACCAGATGTTAAGATTATGGTCCTATTTGAACAGGGTTCAGACACTTTTCAAGAAGTCAGAATTAAACATAAGTGGGTAGTAATTTAGGAAGAATACTTCTGGCTCAGGAAATCAACAAAATATTTAAACAATTCAAAACAGCTGAGAATATATTTTAAATTTCTTCGATATCAGAGGTATGAATGCATCAGCAGAATCATTCAAGACCAAAGAAAAATAGTTAAGAATATGGTTTAGGCGTGTTAGTATTGTTTTTAATCTATTAAACCAAAATATTAAGCCCTCCTCCCACCTTTGCGTTTGATCTGATTTATAAACGCGAAACCACCTGGCAAATTCAAAGCTTCGCATTCGAAGATAAGGTGGAATACTTGCCTGGATTGGCTGTGTTATTCTCGCTGTGATTCATCATTTTAATCTTATTCTTTTTTGAAAGGCATTGTTTTCATTCTTCTAAATAAAAATCTTTGGAAAACAGGATCAAACCAACGATTTTGATCTAATTTTGAAGCATGTTTGATTTTAAAAAGGGGCTCTCTTTACTGATCGGCTTATTTTTTCTAACGATAAGCCTTTTACTGCCAATCTATTATTTAATGGAGCTGGAGAGAGAATCTTCTATTCACACATCTGAATTCCTTTCAAATATGCAAAAGGAAGGGGAAATTTTCGTGCTGAAAATGCCATTTTCTTTGCCCTACTCCAATGACTGGAATCATCCTTTGGAATCAGAAGGTCTGATCGAGCATGATGGTGAATTTTTTACCGTATTAAGCAAAAATTTAAAATCCGATACACTTTACATTGAATGCATACGGAACAGCAATGCCCGCGAAATTTTCGGATCATTATCAGCCAATATTCAGGAGAATACAAGCAGCGAAGGCCCTTCGTCTAAGGCAGAAAATGTCATCATTAAGTTGCTGAACCTCCAATTTACCATTGACGATATTTTAAAATATCATTTTACATCGGTAGATTTTATTTCAGAGAAAACTTTCTCTCTATCTCAAGAAACAGGATATAACTCACCTTTCTTGAAAACCAACTCACCACCACCTGATTTCGCTTAAAGGAGCCAATTAATTTTTCGTAGAGGGCCTTATCCGATGAATAAATAATTCATGGCATATGGTGGCACATACGCTTCGCCCTAAAGTCGGAAAATGCTCCTTTTATCCCAACAAATTGGCTTAAATAAAGCCATTAGTCACCTTTTTTCATTCTAAAAAAATACCATTTGTATGATTTATACTTTTTATAAATCTGGTAGGCCATGGCTTGGTTTATCAGATTATCTCCGGGTTTCTGGCAGTTTATTACTGCTATTTGTTGGTTTCTGTTGCCCTACTGCACAGGCTCAAACACCCGCCGATGCCCTAATGATGCCCTCCAGCGACGCCTGTTTGCTGCTCAATTACGACCAAGGCAGCTTTGATCACTATTGGG
>JAHEBN010000231.1:3222-5410 GCA_024645245.1 Jiulongibacter sp.
GATAAACTTCGAAAAAACGAGACCATTGCAACGGTTACCCGCCGAACCATACTGCCCATGCTGGCCATTGGGGTGGTGGATAATTTAAATCTCTATGTCTCTATGCCCTATGTGCATACCCAATCTTCAGAGCCTAATGGTGGCAGGTTTGCCGGAGCAAGTGGCCTGCAAGATTTTGGACTGGCGGCCAAATACAAGTTTTTAAACAAAACTACCAAAAGAGCCGAATTAACCGCGTTTGGCAGTGTGGGAGGCTCTCGCCCGGCCAGCAATTACCTGTCGGATTATATGCCTTACAGCCTTGGATTGGGGGCACCCGAGTTTTTTGTGCGTGCTATTGCCCAATACAAATGGAACAAAGGACTTTATTTAAGGGCCTCGGCTGTGCGTTTTTGGAGAGGCTACACTAAGGCTGAAAGGGATTATTACTACAATAACGGCAGCGTATATTCACCATGGATGGATGTGCCCAATGCCAATAGTTTTACCACCACCGCCGGATATTGGATGCTGAAAAACAAGCTAAAACTCGAAGCCAACTATACCCGGCTGGTTTCTGTAAGTGGCGACGATATTCGGGCGTATAACGCCGCCCAGCCTACCAATAAGGTAGAATGGGGCCGACTTGATTTTTCAGCTCAATATTATTTTCCGTTTATTGAAGGATTGGGTCTGGTGGCCAATCATGCCCAGGTAATATCGGGCAGAAACACCGGCAAAATGAGCAATTACAGTTTGGGCATCACCTATCAATTTCCTTACAAAAAAAACAAAGTTAACTAAGATGAAAAAGTATTTTAATCGCTATATACTGACTATAAGCTTGGTAGCAGGCTTATTATCCTGTGAAAAAGACCTGCCGCAGTTTTTGGATTATGTGAGTTACGATTACGCCGGTATCGACCAAAACGCCGGAAATTGGAAGCCGGTATTGTTAAATTCGGGTTCGGATATAAAAGTAAGTGCACCGGAAAGCGTGAATTCGGCGGCTTATCAAAAAGAGCTGGCCGATTTAGAACTTATGAGCACCCGCATGAACTCAGCCGATCGGGAACTGGTGAAATACTGGACCAATAATCCGATTAACCGCTGGAATGAAATCGCCCTGGAGCTCATTGCCAAATATAATTTGATACCCGGGCCCAATGAAGACGACTCGTATTCGCTGCCAAGTGCTGCCAATCCGGCCGGCCCGCCTGCCTTTCCGTTTGCCCACCCTCCGTATGCCAGTCGGGCTTTAGCCTATATGTCTGTTGCACAGTTTGATGGGCTTATCGTAGCCTGGAAAAACAAGTTTGCCTACAATCGCCCGGCACCTTATGTGAGCAATACGGCCATAGTATCGTCATATGATAAAAATAATCTGCCTTCGTATCCTTCTGATGGTGCCGTGATAGCCACCGTTTCGAAAGAAATTTTGATGGCGATGTTTCCGCTGGAAAAAGACTATTTGATTCAAAAAGAAGCGGAGCATTTGAAAAGCCTCTTGCTATCGGGCAGCAATGTACCCAGCGACCTTATCGCAGGCAGCCAGATCGGGCAAGAGATTTCAAAAATTGCTTTGGCTCGTGCAGCCGGCGACGGAATGAAAAATGCTCAGGCACCCAAAGCGGTGGCCGATTCCATAAAAAATGCCGCTTTTCAGCGGTTTGGCTGGCAATGGGACAACCTCGAGCTGCCTACCCGACCGGTGGGTCTCACGCCGCTCTTCGGCAAAGTGAAAATGTGGAGCGTGGCCAATGTAGTTGATGTGCGGCCTATCCCGCCGCCGGATATTAATTCGCAGGTGTTTAAAGACGACGTGGAAATACTGAAAAAATACGCCAATAATGTTACCATCGAAACCCGCCGTATCGCCAATTTTTGGCAAGATGGACTGGGCACTTATACCCCTCCCGGCCATTGGAATCGCTTTGCGAAGGAATTTATTGTGCAATACCAGCTCAATCCCATAAGGGCGGCACGTACCTATGCCTACCTCAATATGGCCATGATGGATGGCGGTATCAGTTGCTGGGATGCCAAGTATTACTACCACTATCCGCGGCCCATACAGATGATACCCGGTTTTAAAACCATTGCCGGCACGCCGAATTTCCCGAGCTATACTTCGGGGCACAGTGTATTTTCTGCTGCTGGTGCAGAAGTGCTGGCTTATATTTTTCCTGCGGAAGCCGAAAAAGTGCGT
>JAHEBN010000068.1 GCA_024645245.1 Jiulongibacter sp.
AAGAACAGCTTACTTTGGAGATTTTAAGCAGGTATCATTACGATAAAGTGATGAAATTTGTGTCCTTCGATCAGGATGGCGAAATTCAGGAGGCCATGGCACTATTTAAAAATATGAACCGTTATCAGGAAATTCTGAAAGGTAAATAATGGCACTGATTTTAAGTATTGAAACCGCTTCAAAGGCTTGTTCCGTAGCTTTGCACGATAAAGGAATTTTAAAACATACTGTTATTTCCTTCGAAGAGCGTTCGGCAGCAGAGCGTTTAACTCTTTTAATTGAGAAGTTAATTAAAGAAAGTGATTATAAACTTGCCGATTTAAAGGCAATTGCAGTCTCCATGGGGCCAGGCTCATACACTGGTTTAAGAATCGGGGTTTCTACTGCTAAAGGCCTGTGCTTTGGACTCAATATTCCCTTAATTGCCATAAACTCTCTGGATGCCATTATCGAAAAATCGAAAAATGATTTTAACGGTTATGTTTGTGCGATGCTTGATGCCCGACGCATGGAAGTATATACCAAAGTAGTGAATACGGAAGGTATGTTAGAAATTTTACCTGTGCATGCGGAAATTATAGAAGAACATTCCTTTAAAGGCATTTTGGCTGAAAAGGCGGTATATTTTTGTGGTGAAGGCTTTTTGAAGTGCAAACAAGTTTTGGAGAATAGCCCGAATTCATTATTTGCAGAAAAAGAGGAAGGTCCTGTGGCTGAATATGTTGGAATATTGGCCTATAAAAAATATATGGAAAAGCAATTTGAAAATTTGCCTGATTTTGAGCCATTTTATTTGAAAGAGTTTTTGGCTTCCACTCCCAAAATGAAGAAAGTCACCACTTAAGGTGACTTTCGTTTTATATTTAGATTTCTATTTCTTCGGACTCCGAAATATCAACCGGACTTAAGCGGTCATGATTGACATCATTTTGTTTCTGTTTATATTTCTTTACTTGCCTGGTCATTACATCTACCACAAGATCGGTTGCTTCTTCAAAAGAATCGCCTTGTTCTTTTACAAATATCGTATTTCCAGGGACATTTAATTTTACTTCTATTAGCTTTTTGTGTATTGACGATTTGTCTCCTTTGTCAAGCTTTAGATAAACTTCAGCTCCTAAAATTTTGTCGTAAAAGGTGTCTAATTTGGTTAATTTTTTTTCGATAAAAGAAAGCAGAGATTGATCCGCATTAAAGTGCACAGCATTAATTAGTACTTTCATAAGTGGACGGCTTTTAATGATGAAAAATTTATTTAATTCGAAATAGCAATGGCAGAAATAATGCCAGAGTATCCTTGAATTAAATGTACTAAAAAGCACTTAACCGGTCAAGTGAACTATGTTAAATTTTTTTTAAAAAAAAAGAGATTAATTATTTTCTTTGTTATAATCCTTAAAGGTTTTTCTGATGCTTTGGTCGGATGCCGCATTTTTTGGTTCCCAGGTAGCGTTCAGTTCTAATGCCACCAGGCCTTTCAAGCTCATGGTAGCCATAAATTCATCCATTTTTTTCTTAAACTCCGGAGACCTTCTGGAAGATTTTAATGAAAAATCACGGGCGAATACATCACCCTTAGTTTGTATTTCATTTTTCTTTTCAATTACATAATTCAGACGGTCAATCAGGTCTTTCATTGATTTGCCAATAACCTCCGTGGCTTCCAATGTTCCGATTGTTAATACGGTGGTACCACCAATTGTTGATATCATTCTCTGGAGATCCTGCTTGTCTTTAGTGAATATAGAAGAAAGACCTGTAGTAGCACCCAAAGAAGCATTTACAACTGATCTTTCTTTTTTGCCCTTTTTAGCTCTGTTGTATGATTTTTTCAGGGCCTCTTCTTTTTCTTTCAATTGTTCCATTAACTCCCAGGCTCGCAGCATAGTACCTTTGTAAAGAGAATAATTACTTTCATCAGTTTCTTTCTCATTTATGGTGTTTAGAACAGTGAAGTTAATGCGTTTGACATCCCTTTTTTGAGTTTTGTCTAGAACATAAAAATCAATATAAAAATTAATTGAATCATTAGGATCAGTAACAAAATCATAACCCGGCGACCAAATAAACTCATATTGAGTAGGGGTATTTCCTACCAGGTACTGCTTTCTTATATTATTGTTATTTGATAAGTAGTCAAACGTATCTATATCGTCGTCTCCATTTGGATCGGATAAGTAAAAACCTAAATTAATGGTCTCATTTTCTCTTAATTTAATACGGGAAATATTAGGGATAACTGCAACTGAAGGAGGTAGATCTAACTGTGTGGCGACCAATTTCACTCTTCCATTGGTTCTGGATTTTGAAGGCTGATCTTCCACATAAAAATTAAGGAAAACGGGTTTCTCTTTTAAACTCCTGAATTGCGTAAATGATGGAGACCAGGTGATTTCACCTCTTGAACTCAGGGTTAAGCCTTCCGGTAATTCTTCAACAGAAGGAATGAACACCAAAGGATCTCCATCATTATCAAAAGCCATTGAGTTATCTATCTGGTATTTGTTTATAGTATTGTATTGCACATAGAATGGTTTGAGTTCATTTACAACAGGTGCTTGGTTTACGTGTTCAACCAAAAGATCAATAGGCTTACTTACGTAATCGCCGCTGTCAGATCGGGCCTCTACATATATTTGGAATAATTTTTTCTGCTCAATTCGGTCAACAAGAATATAATTTGGTTCCCAACTGAAAGATCCGGTACTGTCAAATAGCATACCCAATTGTTTTCCTTGAGTAATCGAAAATTCAAAGTTACGATCGTCAAAATTGTTGGCTATTCGTAGTTTAAAGGCATTTGATTTTCCTTCCTTAAATACATTCCAATTGCTCTCCAAAGGAGTTTGGATGTAGTAATCAGTTTGAGCAAAAACAAAATTTATTTGAATTAGTATGCAAACTATTGTTCTAAGAATCCACCTCATTTTTTAAATTAGTTCTTTATTATCAGTAGGTAATACAACGCAGGGGAAACCGAATAGACATCGGTCTTTTATCATCGATACTACCTCCTTGGGCACATTTTCTTCCCATCCTTCTTCGCCATGTTGAATAAGGTCGAGCATATTGTCGGTATTAACATGTATATTAATTTCGTTGTAATGATGTATATCTTCTATTTTATTATTTGTAATTAAAAATCTATATAAATCAATCAAATGCATTGGCGGATTGAACCTCATGCAGTTCATCAAAAGGTTGTTTTTTAAAGTTGGATAGACAAAAAGCTTAACTTTTCGACTAAACAATGTTGCAAATGATTCCAGAATTCCACCCGGAAGATTTTTGTAATTTACATCATCAAATATATACTCCAAATTAGGATACCCAATTATTAAACCGATTTTGTGGTTGGTGATTTTTGACAAATAAGCCACCAATTTATAATATTCATGAAAATTGGTAATCATTACTGTTTGGCCCAGACTACATAAAATATCAACTCGATCCAAAAAATCTTTTTCATCAATCAGATCACCATTTTCGCTCACCTGTAATGATTGCAGAGTTAATTCCGACACCACAACCATGTTGTTTTTATCTACTTCAGGTTCATTTAAATACTGCTTTACCCCATTTTCAAGCATATCAAGATGCACATTTATTATGGGTCTGAAACGTCCCCTTAGCACAACTATGTTTTTTTTGTACAGGCTGTCAGAAGGTTGCAAAATTTTGCTATCGGAGCCAAATAGTGCAACATCAGAGAAACCATATTTTACTAAATGCAAACTCATCAATCGACTATCGACTTTTTCAAATTGCGGCCCTTCCAATTTAATCATATCAATCTGTAGACTCTCAGTACTCAGATTGTCCATCAATGATACTAAAAATATTTCCGGATCTTCATGATAATAATAGCAGGCATAAATAAGGTTGACACCAATAATTCCTAAAACTTGTTGCTGCAAAAGATAATCATTATCCTGCATTTTAACATGAATTACGGCATCATGATATTTACCTTCGGGTTCAAGCTGAAAACGGCAGCCAATCCAGCCATGAGGCTCGTTGTTTTTATGATAGTTAAGAGCTACCACTGTATTTGCGAAGGAAAAAAACAAGGTATTTGCTCCACGTTTATTACCCAATCGCTCATGCAATAATCCATATTCATGATTAAGCATGCTTATCAAACGCTCTTCACAAACATACCTTCCGGAGTCTACGGGGCCATAAATAGCATCTGAAAAAGTCATGTCATAAGCACTCATAGTTTTGGCAACCGTTCCTGATGCTCCACCAGCTTTAAAAAACTGAGCCGCGACTTCTTGCCCTGCACCTATTTCGGCGAATGTGCCGTAGAGTCTTTTATCCAGATTAATTTTAAGGGCTTTATGCTTAGTGGTAAGATTTTTCTCGTGCGTTAATTTCATATAGATTGCTGGAAGAAAAGCTAATTTAGATGTAAGTGCAAAATTTGCTTACAAATTTAATAATTTTTGCATTTTTCTCAGGTAAATAACCTTTTGATACCAATTTTATTGCACTTATTCTCTGTAATATCCATTATCAACCCCTTTAAGTAAAAAATGAATTATCTTTTTTATGAAAAAAACGGGGATATACGCAAAATTGGTTTATTTAAATGTTTTACTTTTATAAAACTTTCCATCATACATATTTTACTGAAATTATGAAATTTTCAAGCATAAATGAAAATATAGTAAAAATTCTTGTCGTTTTTGCTTTTATTTCGAACACAACAGCGTATTCTCAAAATGGTTTTGATTCAAAGCTAAAGAAAAATCAAGTAAACCGCCAATTGCAAAAGCAATTCGAGCTGGTAAGTCCGCCTTCTAAAAATTTACGTCGTAATTACGATTATAGAAAGCTACATTCCGTTAGTGCCATTAAAGGGTTGAAGATTGTGAAAGATCAGGAATCAGGTGCTATCATGTTTATTGAAAACAATCAAAAAATAAGTTCAGACAAAAATGCCAGGCTAAATGCAAACCAGATTTCATCAGATTTTCTATTAGCTCATAAAAATGATTTTGGCATTACTAATCCTGATAACGAACTTGTGTTAGTGGATGATTCTTATGATGAAAACGGAAATAAACATTTAAGGTACCAGCAAAAGTTTAATGGTGTTAATATTTATGGTGGTGAGATAGCTTTGCATCTTTCGAATCAACAGGTAAAAACCTTAAACGGACGACTTTTTAGTACACCTAAAGAATTGATCACCCATCCTCAACTAAGTATAGAGGACGCTATTGCTCAGGCCTATAAGGAAGTTTCTCAACATAGTATTGTACAACATAACCAATTAAGAAGTAGCGTATTTAACACGACTTCTGATCACGCCGATTTGATTATATATCATGAAGATCAAAAGCCTCTGCTAGCCTATGAAGTGGAAATAAGACCCAATGTATTAGAAAGATGGGTATACTTTATAAATGCAATAAATGGGGATATTATAAGCAATTACAATCATACTTGTACTTTAGATGGGGTTTTTACAGCAAAAGCCAAAGATTTAAATGGAATAACGCAATCAATCAATATCACTCAGATTGGAAATACGTATTACTTGATTGATCCAACCAAACCGATGTTTAATGCCGGTCAATCACATTTACCTGATGATCCCACAGGGGCTATTTGGACTGTAGACGCCCAGAATTCCCGAATATCGGATGATAATATGAATATTGATCATGTAAAATCTAGCAATGGATCAAACTGGTCTCCAACATCCGTATCGGCACATTTAAATGCTGCAAAATGTTACGATTATTATAAAAATACCTTTGGCCGTAATTCACTGAATGGCAACGGTGGAAATATAATTTCTGTCATCAATATTACAGATGAAGATGGTACCGGCATGGATAATGCCTATTGGAACGGGGCATTTATGGGTTACGGCAATGGCAATAAAGCTTTTAAGCCTTTGGCCGGAGGTTTGGATGTGGCCGGTCATGAAATGACGCACGGCGTTATCGAAAATACGGCTCGTTTGGAATACCGAAATCAATCAGGTGCATTGAATGAGTCTTTAGCAGATATTTTTGGTTCCTTAATTGATCGCGACGACTGGGTTATGGGTGAAGATATTGTAAAAACCAGTGTTTTTCCGTCAGGGGCATTACGAAGCTTAGAAAATCCCAATCAAGGCGGTAAGAGAGATAATGGCTATCAACCTGCCAATATGGGGCAATATGAATTTTTACGAGATGTGCCAAGTGAAGATAACGGAGGTGTGCACATAAATAGTGGAATACCTAATCATGCTTTTTATCTTTTTGCAACTGCAAATGGTATGGACAGAAGCAAGGCTGAAAAAGTGTATTATCAAGCTATGACTAAATACCTGACCCGTACTTCCAAGTTTGTTGATATGCGTCTGGCTGTTATTCAAGCAGCCAAAGATTTATTTGGAGATGGTACAGAAACTGCTGCTGCAAGAGCTGCATTTGATGGCGTAGGTATCCAAGATCCCGGATCTAGTGCAGGAGGTAATAACAATACCACACCAAACTCTCAGGAGCAACAACAAATTCCTATAAATACAGGTGAACAAAACCTGATCGTTTATGAGCCAGACGGGCAATCTTTATATAATGTTCCTTACAATTACAACGCTGATTACACAGTTTTGGCCGATGGATATGGATGTCTACGTAAACCAAGTGTAACTGATGATGGTTCGGCAATGTATTTTGTTGGGAAAGATAAATTTATTTATGGCGTTGACCTGACTTCGGCAAAACCTACGCCAAAAAAGTTATCGCAAAACGCAAGTTGGGATAACGTGGCAATTTCAAAAAATGGAAAGCTATTAGCGGCATTAACTGATGCTCAGGATGCCACTATGTACGTTTTCGATTTGGAAAACGGTAAAAATGTAAGATTTGAACTTTACAACCCTACTTATACAAGTGGTGTACAAACCGGAGAAGTACAATATGCCGATTCTTTTGAATGGGATTATAGTGGTGAGTATATAATTTATGATGCTTTTAACACCGCTGGTAGTGCTTTTGGAGGTTTCGAATACTGGGATGTTGGCATTATTCGGGCATGGAATGCCGGTCAGAATACATTTGCAGATGGCGAAATTCAGAAAATTTTCACTGACTTAAAAGAAGGTGATAATATTGGAAATCCTGCATTCTCCAAAACTAATCCAAATATTCTTGCATTTGACTATCTGGATTCAAATACCGATCAGACTTTCATTTTAGGGTTAAATCTTTCTACGGGAGACCTGAAAGTAGTGTTAGAAAATAACAATATTGGGTTTCCTGATTTTACAGTGGATGATAAAGCACTTTCTTATACCGCTTTTCAAAATGGAGTAGGGGAAGTTATTAAAATGGTTCAATTAAATGCAGATAAAATTTCCACAAATTCTACTTCAGGAACAAGAATATTTGATTCAGGTCAAGATAAATGGGGAGTATTTTATGCTAGTGGTTCCAGGAAATTACCGACAAAGCAGGGTCAAACTATTCAATTTACTGCTATAGCTGATAAGAATCCTAATACCACAGTGACTTTATCGGCAACTGCCAGTTCTGGTTTGCCTGTTCAATATTCTCTGATTTCAGGCGATGCCTCCTTAAATGGTACTACACTAAAATTAGGGATTTTACCTGGAAAAGTATCTGTACAAGCATTTCAGATTGGTAGTAATGCATTTGCCTCAGTAAGTGCCGAACAAACTTTTTGTGCGATACCCTCTGCACCAACGGTTTCTTTGAACGGACAAATAGCTAGTGCAAGTGGTGGAATTAATTACCAGTGGTATGTGAATGGTAAAGCCTTAGGTGGCGTCACCAATAATAATACTCAGAATACCTCAAACTTTTCTGGCAGCTATTCTGTAAAATCTGTTACAGAAGATGGCTGTTTTAGTTCTTTTTCAAATAGTGTTACTGCTGAAGTTGAGGTAACCCTTTCTATTGAAGCGGAAGAAAATTTGAAAGCCTATCCAAATCCTGTTCGTGAAAAACTTAACATCAGAATAAATAAAGGTGATGAATTGGAAAAAGTAACTCTATTTGACCTATCTGGAAAGGTTATTCTTGATGGCAATTCCATGGAATTAAATGTTTCTAACCTTGTGCCAGGAAATTATTTGTTGAAAACCAGGATAAATTCTAAAGAATATATGCAGAAAATAATTAAAGAATAAGCCTAAATGATCATAGTCAATTTATGGTGAGTATCTTTAAAACAGCAACTTTTATAAAATTCAAAGGCTGCGGTTCTTTTTTTATTTGTGCTTAATTCAATTTGACATAAGCCCATTTCTGTTATTATTTCTTTTATCTGATTGATAACCATTTTTCCATAACCCATATTCCTCCATTCTTCAGAAATAAAGAATTCCTGAATTTCAGCTACAGGTTCATTATGATGCAAAACATGTTGCAGGTGGATACTGATAAAACCAATACTGCATTTTTCGTTTTGAATCATAAAATAAAAAATGTCTTCCCTATTCAGGTGGTTGATAAATTTTTTACTAAAGGCAGAAATATCCAAATCTTCTGATTCTAAAGTACATATAAATTTAAAAACCGATCCAAGATCATTTGCCGAGCATTTCTTGAGCCTGATATCCATTAATTAGAATACTTGAATTAGGCCATATAGACCTATTGATATAATAGAAAGTGTACTTATAAGAAACAAAAAATCATTCGTAAGACCTGCTTTAAATGCTTTAGGTGTTCTGCTATATCTAAAATGGAAAACAGCAAATACGACAATGAATAAAAGAACAGAACCTACAATACCACCAATCATGACCATGGCCAATGGTAGTCTGATAAAAATAAATAAAATTGCCCAAATAAAGGGAATTAACCAGGCCATCATGGCAATAGTCTTTTGTCTTTCTTTTTGGTCGAAAAAATTAATCCATCCAATTTGACCAAAGATGTCGGTAAACTGCCGTGTCCAGGCCGCCAAGGCTGCAAATACAGTAGAGAATAAAACAATAAAAGAACCCGCATAAAAAAATGTGCGGGCATGCTCACCCAATGTACCTGTAAATATTTCAGATAACTTTTCTATAATTCCATATCCTTCGGGTAAAAGCCCCTGAGGATGCAATACAGCTGCTCCTAATAAATAAAAAGCAGCAGTAACGGTAGTATAGATTAGCATTGCACACATGGCATCCAGCTGCATAACTTTTAACCAGCCTTTAGCTCTTTTTTCCCATTCGGGATCGTTGCTTTTTGGTCCGGTAAATGAGGCGTAACCTTTTTCCAGACACCAATAGTTATAATGTATTATTTCGTCCCCACCAACACCGGTTATTCCAAATGCACCAAAGGCATATACTAACGATGATTTGGGCAATTGAAAAAACAGACCTGACCAAAATTGAGCCCCGGTAATTGCGAATGGAGTAAATTTTAAAAAATATAAGCTTGTAAAGGTAAATAAGGTAAAAAAGGCAATCATATAAATTGAAAACCGCTCTATAAATTTATAGTAACCCTGAAATATAAGAAGTGCTGCGATCAAGGCTATAATTAATGCCCAAACACTAACCGGTATGGATGGGAATCCGGTATGGAGGATAATTGCAACACCGCCAACAATTCCGCCTACCTGGAGCAGCTTAATTATCATAATTATAAAAACTGACCATACCGACCAGCCTGTATTTCGGATTCTGGGACCCGGTAATTTATTAAATGCCTGCATGGCAGTTTCACCGGTCAGGATGGTGTGTTTGCCAAATTCTAATTGAACCATCACCTTTATAAAGCAACCAATAATAATTAACCAAAAAAGGGTAAACCCTGCCTTTGCTCCGAGTGCCGTAGTTGCAATTAATTCACCCGAACCCACTATGGAGGCAGATAAAATCATGCTTGGTCCCAGATGCTTCATTTTGTCTATGAAATTCTCTGGTGGGCTTAAAACTTTTTCATTTGATAAAATGTAAGGATCCATTTCAGGTTATTTATAAATTATTGAAATATTAATCGCAAGACTCTTTTCTTCTGGTGTCTAAAATACCAATAATTTTCCATTCTGAATGGAAACGTGCTATTGAAAACGCATTTACACCACAATGTACAAATCTTTCATTTACGTAAAATCGATATGGTGCCCAGACTATAGCCATGGGATCATCTATTTTTATTTCATAGTTCAGAATTTGTTCGTCATAGATTATTCCTTCCCTTTTTGCAGAAATAACGATAATAAAATCTTCAATTTCTTCTTCACGTACAATTGTTGAATTAGTTTGTTTATCAATTACCACAGTTTTTAGAAAACAATTTTGGTTAATTGATTCTTTAATCAAGGTAGAATCTCCATTTTTCATACCTCGAAAAAACTGTTGAATAGTGAATTGAATCTTTTCTTGCTCGCTTAGATTTTGGGCTTGCGAGGAGAAATAAAATAATATTTGTAAGCCGAGAAGGAATAAGAATTTCATTTTTTGCTTTTATGGAATTGATACCGCATAAGCAGTAAAATTAGTAATACAATTTAGGTAACTAATTGATAATTAATAAATAAATATTAATTTACAGGTAAAAGATTCATAACCCGAAATCGCCCATAAAAATCGTGCCACGAATATTGTAATTTTTTGCAATTATCTACTAATGTAAGTGCCTGATTAATAGAATGTTGTATTTTTTATTTATGCACTTGTTTAGAGTTTTTTGGCATATTTTTTGTGGTAAAAATGGGGAATAAAAAAGTAATAAATGCATCCAGAAATCTTTATCCCTGCAGAATCAATTGAATATGTACTTGAGATGAGTACCAATGTTTTTAACAATGGAGATGAGTTATCATTCTTAAAGTCTTGCCTTTATTATCTCAAAGAAGGAATGACAGGTGAACAAGCCGTTGAATTAGCAATGGTGGATTATCTTGTAAATATTTAGTAAAAAAGGGGCCCAGGCCCCTTTTTAGTTTAATAAATTCTTTCTCCTCAGGATAGATTCCAGAAGCTTTTGATCATGTTCTGAATTGAAAACGCTATAAGGGAAATGCAAAAACTGGCCACGGCTAATATGCAATAAAAAGCCATTCTTTGATTTTTCAGCCGAAAGAATGGTATCCCATTTTATTACTCCGCCTTCTTTTTGATTAAGTTTTACCAGTATTTGTCTGCTGTCAATTTCATATGCGAATTTGTCAAACATTTGAGCATTTTGCTCCATTTGTGTCGCTGCATAATATTGTAAGTACCAAAATGCCACGAGTAGTAATGCTCCGATAAACGCAGTTATCAATATCCACCAATTCTTATAAATGCCAGTAAAATGAAGCACCAAACCTATTACTGCAATTCCGGCTGGAATAAGCAGCCAATACCAGCTACTATTGAGCTGACGGCTAAATGCCATATTTACATATTTTTTCTTATCCAGAGCAAACTTTTTAGTTTTTACAATCATTATTATGGTAATTTTTTTTAAGGCCGCACAAAAATAAAAAAGGCTCGGTACAATACCGAGCCCTCATTATCTTTTATTTAAATCAATTTAAGAATTAGCTATTTCTCAGCTGAAGTGTTTTTATCAAATATTTACTGTCATCCGTTTTTTTGATCAGCATATATATCAGGTAATTCCTGTTTTTACTTGAATAATTTCCTACGCAATATTTCAGATCAGCTGAATTATTTCCTTGATAAACATACCTGAATCCGGAAGGTGGATTTTTCTTGAAAAAGGAATTCAGAATGAAAGAGGCACGCTCGCGTGATACTTTTGGTATATTAATTTTTTCCGAATCTATTTTCAATTCAAGAAATTCAGGTAAAGCATCATTCAAAAATTCAACCTGGCCGGTTTTAAAACTTTTACCCACTTTATCCACCGTATCGTTTAATCCGGAAGGATTTTTAGTATCGGTGAAAGTAAAACTAAAAAAAAGTACTGTCGATATTATTAAAACTAATTTCATGGTGTTTTTATGTTTTAAGTAATTTTGTTTTTTATGAATAGGTATGTTAAGTAGTTTTACACAAACTATGCCAAAACCAACTCCTTTTGAGTTATGACAAGCAATAAAGAAATAAGTCGACTGTTAAGTGCTGAGTTAACGCTTCGTAAAATCCGCCGGATGGCATTCCAGATTTACGAAATGAATTTTATTGAGAAAGAAATTATCATTGCGGGAATAGCAGGTGAGGGATATGCACTTGCTGAGCTAATTGCCGAAATACTTCGTGAGATTACCGATAAAAAAATATGGCTGGCTTGTTTAAAATTTGATAAGTCGGTCAATAAACAACCTGATATTTTGATTGAAAGTGAGGTTGATACATTTGGCAAAAAAGCTGTGATATTGGTGGATGACGTGCTCAATACAGGGAAAACACTTGCTTTTAGTCTAAAGCCATTTTTAAACATTCCTCTTAAAAGATTACAAGTGGCAGTTTTAGTTGACCGTGATCATTTACTTTTTCCGGTTAAAGCGGATTACGTTGGATATAGCCTTTCCACCACTTTGAAGGAGCATGTAAAAGTAATATTGAGTAACAAAAAGGAAATGGGTGTTTATCTTTATTAAGGTTACTTTCTGAAACTTAAAGTTTATTTAATCGCGATCTTAGGTAAAAATCAACTAAAACTAAAGCTGACATTGCTTCGACAATAGGTACTGCACGTGGTAATACACATGGATCATGTCGGCCTTTTCCACTTACTACTACCGATTCTCCAGCTTCATTTACACTTTCCTGATCTTGCATAATTGTGGCAGTCGGCTTAAATGCAACTCTAAAATAAATATCTTCGCCGGAAGAAATCCCTCCTAAAATTCCGCCTGCATGATTGGTTCTGCTGCGTACTTTTTCATTTTGGTCGAGATAAAAACTATCATTATGTTCTGATCCTAAAAGACTTGTTCCTTCAAAACCACTGCCATAATCAAAGCCTTTTACCGCATTTATACTTAACATCGCTTTGCCGAGTTCAGCATGTAATTTGTCAAAAACAGGTTCCCCCCATCCTGCTGGCACACCAGTGGCTACACAGGTAATTATTCCACCAATTGAATCTCCTTTTTTGCGGGTATCATCAATTAAATCAAACATTTGAGCGGCCATTTCCTCATCGGGGCATCTTACATCATTCGAATAGGTTGAACTTAAATCCAGTTCCTTATAATTTTTAGTAAGTTTTAGGTTTCCTACCTGAGAAACAAAAGCTTTTATATCAATACCCAGGCCCTTCAGAATTGATTTGGCCAGAGCACCTGCGGCTACACGAGCCGCTGTTTCACGAGCTGAGCTTCTGCCGCCTCCACGATAATCTCTGACTCCGTATTTTACATGATAAGTATAATCGGCATGAGAAGGCCTGAACTTATCTGCGATATGTCCATAATCTTTGCTACGCTGGTCTTCATTAAAAATCACTAAAGCAATGGGTGTACCGGTCGTTTTTCCATCAAAAACGCCGGAAAGTACCTGAAATTCATCTCCTTCTTTTCTTTGAGTAGTAATTCTGGATTGGCCAGGCTTTCTCTTATCCAGTTCATCCTGAACAAAAGCCTCATTAAAAACAACCCCTGCCGGACATCCGTCTATAACAACCCCAATACCTTTACCATGTGATTCCCCAAATGTGGATATTTTAAAGGCTTTTCCGTAAGTACTTCCCATTAAATTTAGATTATGATTTTATTTTAAAGTCAAAAATAAAGAGCATTCCTGCCAACATCAAAATCAAAATGATATTTGCCATGATTTTAATGATTCTCCGAAAATCTATTTCTTTTTCACTAACACTTAATTTTTCTATATTTTGGTAAATATCAGCAATTGTAGAAGAAGTAGTTTTTATCTTTTTACCAGATACTTTTAAATTGTGACTGAATTTTAAAGTATCATAGTCCCCTTTGATTACATTGAAGTAAATGAAGTGGAAGTAATTTCCCAAATTAAAATTTCCGGAATCTTTAGGGAAAATCTTATAAGTAAAAGTTTTACTTCCTGTTTCCAGGTTATTTTGACTTGTTTGAAAAGTAGGAGGGAAAAAGTCGAAGTTTTCATCGCTCAAGGGCATTTCAGGAAGCATAGTACTGAAATTGCCTTTCCCATTTATCTTAAAAGAAAAATTAAGGATTTTTCCTGTCTCAGCTGTTCTTGTCTTAAAAAGATTTTGCAATGATAAATTACCTACTGCGACCTTCTGTTTCAATGGATGATCAGGTAGGGGTAGCACATTTACCATAAAAGCTTTTGTGCTTAAGACCAGAGTGCTTCTCGTAAGACTATCGTCTTTATTTTTCAACCATTTTGTGATTGGAAAACTAATTGCAGGGAAAGTAATTGATCCTTCATTTAAGGGATAATAGACAGCCTCATGAAGGGTATACCGTATGTAATCTTTACCTTTGGCATTCGTTGGAATGCCTTTAATTTCCTTAATGTTTTGTTGATTTATTAATGCATTTTTGGGAATAAGTGATTTGCCAATCTTATCCAGATATTCCGTTAGATTCTCGGGGAATTTCCAATCCGTAGTATTTGCTGCCGATACATAAAAAGCCAGGTTTATGTAAATCCCCTCACCTGCATAATAGTTCTTTTTATTGACTAATAAGAATAAAAATACATCTTCTTTAGTGATTGGGATATTAGAAAATTCAGTATTTATCTGGTTTTCGATTTTATCTTCACCGCTTACATTTATTGTGTATTCTTCCAGGACATAAATTTTTGCGTTGACCACCAAATCATTTTTACTTAATTTATAGATGCCAGGTTCTTTTGGTAAATAATTTTGACGAATAATATGTTGTGCAATCCTTTGTCCGTTTTTAATAATACTTGCATGTGAAACAGACTTTCCGGCTTTGCTGAAACCAACTATTTCCGGGAAATCGCCGGTTTCCCATTTTTCTGAATTTTGAATGGTTAAAATAATCGTGAATATTTCACCCATTTTTATCTCTTTGCTATTTATTTTCATGCTTATCACCTGATCCTGACCTTGGACGTGCAAAGAACTGGAGGCAATAATTAGAAAAAAAATAAGACGCTTCATGTTGTAAAATTAGCTAAGACTGAGAGAAAACGATTATTTTGAACAACAAAAAGCAGATAGATGAAAAAAATACTTGTACTTATGATGGGGCTTACCCTAAATACCTTTGCTCAATGGGTAAATTTATATGAACAAAAAGGTTTGTCAATCAGGTCATTATCGGTGCCAAGCAAGCAGGAAATATGGGCCGGAACTTCAAAAGGTTTTGTTCTACATTCTTCGGATGGGGGAGAGAACTGGCAGAAATTTTATCCTTCGAAAGGTAGTATTATGGACTTTCGGGGAATAGCAGTACTAAATAAGAATAAAATTGTAGCAGTAAGTGCAGGATTGGCGGATGAAGGATTAGCATCCATTTATTTGACAAAAGATGGAGGTAAAAATTGGGCTCAAGTATTTAGTACAACAGAGAGCGGTGTTTTTCTCGATGGCATTCAATCGGATGAAAAAGGTAACTTATTGGTGTATGGTGATCCCATTGGAAACAAACCGTATATTTTACAAAGTAATGATTTCGGAGAAAACTGGTATAAAATGAACACGGAATCAATGCCGGATACACAAGTGGGAGAAGCTTCTTTTGCCGCAAGTAATAGCAATATGTCTATTATGGCTCCTTATATAATTTTGGCAACTCAAAACCGACTTTTCAAATCAAATGATTTTGGGAAAACCTGGACAGTGGAAAATACAGCATTTACAAAAGGTGAAACTTCGGGGATTTTTGGAATTTACTTTATAAATCCCGAGAATGGTGTTTTAGTAGGTGGTGATTACAAAGATGATAAATCGAAATATACCAATCTTATAATGTACAAAAATGGAAATCAAAAAGCGTTTGAAGTGAAGCCTTATGGATTAAAAGAGTCGGCCTATATTTACCACAAATATGTGCTTATGAACGGCACATCCGGTAGTAGTGTACTTAATAGAAAAACAGGCGATTCAAAAGAATTAAGCCCGGAATCATATCATTGCTTAGAATGTGTTGGCAAAATATGTTACGCAGTCGGTTCGGATGGTAGAATAGCAAAAATCAAATTAACAAAAAGTATTTTAAAATAAAAAAAGGTAGACTTTTGCCTACCTTTCTTTTCTCCCATTTATAATTTCAGCGACTTTTAAATTCTCTTTTTTTATAAATAAAAAGCCAATTATCATTTATTAAATTTTACTGTTTTAAATTTGATAATTTGATCATTTGGCTTTGTGGTCTTCACTGCGATAAAGTATAAATCCTGAAAATCAGCTTCTGGATCTTCCAATTTAGCCTCAACCCATTGCATTTTATCCCATGCACCAGTTGGTTCGTAGGCCACTTTTCCAATAACCGGTCCCCCAATAGAGTTTTTACGCATCTCTATCAACCCTGATTGATCTTTAGAAGCTATTTCAAAACTAATGCTTTTAACACCTGTAAGATCAATATGTCGATAAATCAGGTGTGATTTATAACCCGATTCATAAAGCTGCCCCCAATCAAATTTAATACCCGGGTGTGCATCGGCATCCATTGCTCTTAAAACATGATACCTTAACATTATCTTATCTGTGCCTTTTTGAGGATTATTCCAATTACTTCCTTTATCGGTTGCCTCGGCTTTTAAGGTATAAAATCCCTTTGTGTCGTACGATTTGTGAGCACTTAATTCTAATACGCCTGAATTACTTATCTCTTTGAATTTTGTATTAGGGTCATCCAATGAAAATATATAACTCACCATTTCGCGGGCATCTTGTTGTGAAAGCTGCGGGTGGGCACTCATTACATGCTCCGTACCCCAGTTTCCACCACCACCTTCAATAATTTTGGCGGCCAGGGTATTTAGAGCCCTTCTGTCTTCTCTGTATTTTTGAGCTATAGCGGTAAATGAAGGCCCTACGGAAACCTGATCAATGGTGTGACATGCTTTACAATCGCTTGATTCAACCAATGACTTTCCTAGTGAACCCGGAGAAAGCGTGTTTAAAATTTGTGCTCCTCCCGAAATATCGGATTCAGGTCGAAAAGGCTGCGGATTATAATTATTGGTAGTTTTAATGGCTTTTTTTGAAATTTTCTTACCATCTTTATCGATTACTTTTACCTCATATTTAAAATCGGAATCATCCCAGTAAAAAGAGCGGTTTTGAGTGCTGCTGATTTCTACCTCAGGCGGGGCATTTCCTGCAGATACTTTAATCGTATCGGAATCAGATAGGCCTGAAGTATCGGTAACTTTCAAAATTATTTCAAAATTTCCAGCTTTTATGAAATTATACTTTAAGGAAGGAAAACGAGCTCCAGCTTCTATTTTTTCTCCATCAATCCACCATTCATAAGTTAAATTATCACCGAAATCCTTGTCGATGCCACGCCCACCAAATTGAACAGTCATCGGAATAGGGCCGGCAATGTACTTTTGAGTTGAATTTACCCTTCCTTCAGAAGTGATATGGGCATTTTCTCTTGCTCTGGCAGCGGCTAATGTGTCTACAATAAACGCTGATACTTGCGGTGCACGATTATCAGAATTGTATTCAATTTTCACCAAACGGGCATCCACGTTATCGGCACCATATACAGAGCCATATTCCAGTAAAAACATAACTCCATTTTTGTCAAAAGCCAGGTCAATTGGTCTTCTGAAATCGCCGGTAGTTGGCATAAAACGCTCGTTTCTCAGGTAATTTTCATTTTCATCGAAACGCAGTGCGAGCATCCAGTTTCGCATCCAGTCGAATACGAATAAGGCTTTATCGTAATATTTGGGAAATGCTTTACTTTTTGCATTTTCATTTTTGAAAGTATAGAATTCACCTGCCATTGCACTTCGGCCACCAATACCTAATTCCGGAAACTCGGGCGAAATGGAATAAGGATAATAGATCATAGCTGGAACCGGCGGAGGTAAGTTTTTTAGGCCGGTATTGTTTGGCGATTCATTATACGGATGCAAAGGGTCAAAATTTGCTCCTGGCGTTTCTTTATCAAAATCCCAGTTTGAATAGGGCCTGTTATTACCCACAAAATAAGGCCAACCGTAAAATCCCGGTTTTTTAGCCTGATTAAATTCGTCATAACCTTTCGGTCCGCGGGGACTATCTTCGCCTGCATCTGGGCCAATTTCTCCCCAGTAAATAGTGCCTGTTTCGGGGTTTATGGCAATTCTATAGGGGTTTCTGCATCCCATTGCAAATATCTCCGGCTTCGTTAGAGGCATATCGGCTGGAAACATGTTTCCCTTAGGTATGGTGTAAAAACCATTTTCTCCGGGCTTTATTCGCAGTATTTTACCTTTATAATCGTTGGTATTTGAGGCCGATCTTTGAGCATCTTTCGGATAACTTTCCGGGTCACTTCGTTCATCAAGCGGAGCATAACCATCTGATGGGAAAGGGGTAGTACCGTCACCTGTCGATAAAACCAGATTTCCATCACTATCAAATGCCAAAGAGCCACCGTGGTGAGCTCCCGAATTCTCCTGCACAGGCACTTTAATAAAAGTCTCTTCCGAGCTCAAGTCAATTTCGTCATCAGGCGAAAGTTTAAAACGGGATAAATGAAAATAAATAGGTTCACCTTCGATAGGAGGGGAGTAGTACACATATATCCAATGATTATGGTCGAAATCAGGATCAAGTGTTACCCCTATTAAACCAGTACCTCCTTTTAGCGTTAAAGGAAACCTGTGAATCAGTTTAAAAGTATTGTCGTTTGTATTGTAAACTGTCAGATTGCCTTTCAATTCGGTAAAATAGACTTTTCCGCTACTGGATACAGCAAGCTCCATGGGGTTGTCTAAATCATTCACCAAAACAGTCTTTTCAAATCTGTTTTCTTCGGGTTTGGTTTCCGCATAAGCTTTATTATAATTTAATGGCTTATAATTGCCCATGGCATATTTTATTCCGCCCAGTAAATGTTTCAACATTACCGGATCGTCAAAACTCTCATCGGTGTGTCCAAGTCCGGTAAAAAATGAACGACCACCATCGTATTCATGGTACCAGGCGATCGGATGATTGCCGCCATTGGTGCCTCCCATGTAAGTACTTTCGTCTAATGACATCAGGATATTTAAGTTGGGATAGATATTCTTATAATTATACCACTCGTCGGTTTTTACCCAGGTTTTGCCTAAATGAGTTGTGGCAGGATGATGGTTATCATCTATCCAAATAGTAGCTTCCTGCACATTAGAATTGCTTGGATGACTCTCAAAATAGGCTCCTGTCAGCTCTCCATACCAGGGCCAGCCATATTCGGTATCTGCAGCAGAGTGAATACCGACATAACCACCTCCCGCTTGAATGTATCTTTCGAAGGCAGCTTGTTCTGCATTACTAAGTACATCACCGGTGGTACAATTGAATACTATCGCTGCGTATTTTTTAAGATTTATGTCATTAAAGCGGGCCGACTCTTCTGTATAATCTACAACAAAACCATTTTCCTCTCCCAGTTTAATAATAGCTTTATGTGCAAATGGAATGGAAGTATGTCGCCAACCTTTGGTTTTAGAAAATACAAGAACTTTGGGTTTAGGTGATTGGGCAAAGGAGTAAAAATTGCCCACAAAAAGGCATAGAATTAATAAATATTTTTTCATTTTAAAGGGGTTGAATACTTGTATTCAAATGTATTCAAAAAAAGTATGGTATAAAAGAAAGGCGAAAAGCTTTTGGAAGAAAAGTCTATTAAGAATTTGGAATAAATAGTTTTAAATCTGCTTAAGTCAGATACATTTTTTTATAAAACAAGTACAACTCTCTTTTCTGGTTTCAGGAGTATGGATGGCAATTTGGGGTGAATATTTTAGCCTTTTTTATTCGTTTTGTGAAAAAAAAACCGCATGCAAGAGCAAACGGCTTTCTTTTATAAAAATATCTATAATTGTTATGCCAGAGCTGCTACTCCTGGTAGCACCTTGCCTTCCATATATTCTAATAATGCACCACCACCGGTAGAAACATAAGAAACCCGATCGCCCATACCTGCATTATTAATCGCAGAGGCCGAGTCTCCACCACCTATTAAAGAGAATGCATTATTTTCTTCAGTGGCTTCTACCACAGCATTAGCAATGGCATTGGTACCATGAGCAAAGTTTGGAAATTCAAATACACCCATGGGACCATTCCAAAGTATGGTTTTAGATTTTTTTATGGTTTCGGTAAATAATTTAGCCGATTCCGGTCCGATGTCTAAACCTTCCCAACCATCTGGAATTTCTCCAGTAGCTACTATCTGAGTATTTGCGTCGTTGCTGAAATCATCAGCACACACATTATCCACCGGGAAAATAATGTTAACTCCTTTGGCTTTGGCTTTTTCCAAAATTTCAAGTGCTAATTCTTGTTTATCTGCTTCTAAGAGTGATTTTCCGATTTTACCACCAAGTGCTTTGGTAAAAGTATAAGTCATTCCACCGCCAATTATGAGATTATCAACAGTGTCTAAAAGTTTTTCAATTATTAAAATTTTATCTGAGATTTTGGCACCACCCATTATTGCAGTAAAAGGATGCTCGGCATGTTCGAGAATTTTCTGAGCATTTTCTATTTCTGCTTGCATTACGTAACCGCATACGCGATCAGCAAAAAATTGCCCGATCACAGCTGTAGAAGCATGTGCACGGTGTGCCGTACCGAAAGCATCATTTACCCACACATCACCCAGTTTCGAAAGTTTTTCGGCAAATTCCACGTTACCCTTTTCTTCCTCTTTATAAAATCTTAAGTTTTCCAGAAGCAATACTTCACCAGGTTGTAATGATTCGGCAAGATCTGTTGCTTCAGTTCCGATACAATCGTTGGCAAATTTAACTGTGACGCCTAAGATTAAAGAAAGTGGTGTAACCA
>JAHEBN010000232.1:0-2645 GCA_024645245.1 Jiulongibacter sp.
CGTATTCAAGAGTTGAAGAAAAAGTAGCTGAAGAACCATAGCAAACAAAACTCTCTTGCAAAACCAGCGGTGAAGAATTTGAAGGTGAAGGATTCGCCGAACGGGCTAAAATAGAAACCGGAGCAATCCAGAGTAGAAAGTAGATAAATTTCAGATTCACAGGCAGTTTATTAAGGATCTTAATATTATTAAAAAGACCATAAAAATTCAATAAAGTCACATTTTTAAATCGAAAAAAATCCGGACAATGACCGGATTTTTATATTCAACCCTAACCTATATGAAGTAAAAAACTATTTTCTATGATAATAAAGATCCTTTTTTACCGATGTTTTAAATAGGCTTTTCAATTGATAAATCATAAGAAAAGCCAGTACAGGCACTATAAATAAGCCAAGTACTTGATTAAACGCCAAACCAATTTCCTGAGTACGCTCGCTAAAAAGTAATATTGTATTCATCTCTTTCTGTTTTAGTAAGACAAAGTTGGAAAGAAAAATTCAGTTGGGTTAGAGTAAAAATACCCTAATTAGACGGGGTAATTACTGAGTTTACAAATGGGCTGATAGACTGTTATAATAATTCGGGGATTACTTCAGGAAATTTAAGACTTTTTTACTGAACTCATTGGTTTTATAGGCATCTCCGTGCTTTCCGGTAGTTTCCATAAATGTACTGTTTGAGAACATATTTTTAAGCAAAATGGGATCCCCATTATCCCGGTCCTGATCTCCACAAATTATCAAAACAGGAATTTTGACCTTGGCAAGCTCTTCCGGACTGGTAACGGGTTGGTGGGTTTGGGTAAAGCCTAAAATATGGGTGTCCAGACCTCGTTTTGCCGCATTTTCAAAAATTGTTAACCCTTCCGGATAATTTTCTGCACCACCACTGAAAATATCGGCAAACATTTTCCTGCGATCCCATTCGGAAGTTGTGAAATTTTCACCCATTCCACCTAAAACGGCTTTTTTTGCTCTTTTATCCATTGTCAATAATTTGGCAGTAAGTATGGACCCACGTGAATAACCCACCACACCGTATTTTTTCAATTTCAAATGATCTGCCAGAGCTATGATATCTTTCACTTCTGAATTATCGGCGTAGCTTTCTATATTTTGAGGTTTGTCTGAATCACCCATTCCACGCATATCCGGAATGATAATACGATATCCGGCTCTAACCAAATCGTCTTTTAAAGGTACATTTTCCCAGTTTTTGCGACTTGACATATAGCCGTGAATCAGAATAATTGCTTTGCCTTCGCCAAATTCAGAGTAAGCAATTTTGGTTTTATCAAAGGATTGAAAAGTCTTAAAGTCGGATTGAAACAAAAAAGAAATCGGGACAAAAAGCAGGTAAAGTAAGCTTCGCATTTTTAGAATTTATTTAGTGCAAATTAAGAGTTTTAGTTAGAATAGGAAAGTGTATAGATCGAAAGTATAAGGATTTTAATTTTTCGAAGCAATTTGAAAAAAGGGTTCTGATCTTTTAAACTGAAAACGTATTTTGGAAAGATTTACCCTAAAAATTTAAAGGCCGGAATTTATAAATGCAAAAAGGCGTTTTAAGAAAAAAACAAGTTTTTCGTGAAGATTAAATCAACAACGGTTTTAGGAATCATACACAATGGTAAAGTGGCACTGGGTGCCGATGGACAAGCTACCATGGGAAATACCGTGGCCAAATCTAATGTAAGAAAAGTAAGAAAACTGGCAGGCGGCAAAATATTAGCCGGATTTGCTGGTTCCACTGCCGATGCATTTACACTAATCGAAAAATTCGAGGAAAAGCTGGGTGCCTATGGCGGAAATATGAAAAGGGCTGCGATTGAGCTGGCCAAAGACTGGCGTACGGATCGTTATTTGAGAAAATTGGAGGCTATGATGGTAGTCGCGAATGCCGATGAAATGTTGGTTATAAGCGGAAATGGGGATGTGTTAGAGCCCGATCATCAGATTGCTGCTATTGGATCCGGTAGTATGTATGCTCAATCAGCAGCTATTGCGATGAAAAAATTTGCGGGCCAGCTTTCGGCCGAAGAAATGGTAAGAGAAGGTTTAAGTATTGCTGCAGATATCTGTATTTATACGAATCATAACTTGATTATAGAGACCCTTGATTAAAAGAGTTCTGAATAAGGTTTAATCATGGAATATTTACAAGCCAACTTCAATATTTAAACAGAGCATTAACTTAGTTTAAGCAAAAATCGCTAAAATTGTAAAACCATTTTACAATGCAGTTTTTTCCAAAAAATATTAGGTATTTCCGAGAAAAGGAGGGTTTATCTCAAGTAGCTTTTGCCGATAAGCTTGGTCTTACGCGTGCCTCAATTTCAGCATACGAAGAAGGAAGGGCCGATCCGCCTTATTCTAAATTAATGGCATTGGCTGCACAGTTCGAAATAACAGTGGACGAGCTCTGTATGCAGGATATGGAAGAAAAGGTTTTATATACCCTTAAGCACGAAAGCCAGGATGTTAATGAGCTAAAAGCTGTTTCTAATGAAAGTGTTCAAAGTGCCACAAACGATTTAAGGCCTTTTGATGAGGAGCAAATAAAAACGGAAGCTCCTGAATACAAGGAGAATACAAAGCTTCAGTTTGATCTGTTTGATGGTACCAAAAAAGATCCGGATATCA
>JAHEBN010000232.1:2655-5352 GCA_024645245.1 Jiulongibacter sp.
TTCCGCAAGATTTTATTTTACAATATCCGGCTCAATTCAGAAACGAGAATTTCCTACAGAATTTACCCGAAATTAGTCTGTTTAACTTACCCGCCGGTACCTACCGTGCTTTCGAGTGTGTGGCTGGGTTTCCGGTTGAAAATGCAACCTTAATTACGGCCTATCAGTCACGGTGGAATGATGTGATCGACAATAGGGCATATGTGCTTCTTCTGAGAAATTTGGGTTTGATTTATCGCAAAGTTTTTAATCAGGCTCGTACAAAAGGCACCATGATATTGAGTGGAGAAAAATCGGATGTTGCGGTTACGGAAGTTGCTTTGGGTGATATTTTGGAAATCTGGGAAGTACGCCAGTTTATAAGCCGTGACTTACCCCAACCAAGTCCCGCCATGGATCGCATCGCCGATATGGTCAATCAATTAAAATCAGAGCTGGATAGGCTTTCTACCGGGCCTGGGTATTAATTCTTAATTCTTACGCTCAATCTCCTTTAAATTATCCAGTTTTTTGTTTTTCAGGAATCCGGTTATATCTTCAAAGTGTTCTTTTACTCTTTTATTGCCAAATTCAAATACTTTTTCAGCCAGACCGTCCAGGAAATCGCGATCGTGAGAAATCAATATAATGGTGCCTTCAAAAGCTTTTAATGCATCTTTCAGGATATCTTTTGTGCGTAAATCTAAGTGATTAGTAGGTTCATCCAGAATCAAGAGGTTAACTGGTTGTAGGAGCAGTTTTATCATTGCAAGGCGTGTCTTTTCACCTCCCGAAAGCATTTTGACTTTTTTGTTCAGATCATCGCCTCTGAAAAGAAAAGCACCCAATAAATCTTTGATTTTTGTCCGTATTTCGCCTTCGGCAATTTGATCTACCGTGTCGAATACACTCAGGTCTCCATCCAGCATAGAAGCCTGATTTTGTGCAAAATAGCCAATCTGGCAATTGTGACCCACTTTCATATCTCCTTCAAAATCGATCTCTCCCATAATGGCTTTCACCATGGTAGATTTTCCTTCCCCGTTTTTACCGACAAATGCTATTTTCTGACCTCTTTCAATTGTAATCTGGGCATCTTTAAACACCAGATTTTCTCCGTATTTTTTAGTAATCTGATCGGCAATTACCGGATAATTGCCCGAGCGGGGTGCTGGAGGGAATTTAATATTTATGGCCGATGTATCTACCTCATCCACTTCCACAATATCCAGTTTTTCAAGCATTTTTACACGCGACTGTACTTGCAAAGTTTTGGAATATGTACCTTTAAATCGTTCAATAAATTCGGTGGTTTCAGCTATCATTTTTTGCTGATCGTTGAATTGCTTCTGCTGTTGCTCCAGCCTTTCTTTACGCAATTGTAAATAATGGGTATAGTTTACTTTATAGTCGTAAATACGACCCATCGTTACTTCTATCGTGCGATTGGTGATATTATCCACAAAAGCACGGTCGTGCGAGATTACAATAACTGCTTTCGAACTGTTAATCAGGAAATCTTCCAGCCATTGTATCGACTCTATATCCATGTGGTTGGTAGGTTCATCGAGTAATATTAAATCGGGTTTTTGCAAAAGAATTTTGGCTAATTCGATACGCATTCTCCAGCCACCGCTGAATTCAGAGCTGGGTCTGGTAAAGTCTTCCCGTAGAAAACCTAATCCTTGTAACGTTTTCTCTATTTCGGCATCGTAGTTTATTTCTTCTATCGAATAGTATTTATCACCCAGCTCGGTAACCTTTTCGATAATGGCCATGTACTCATCCGAATCGTAGTCGGTACGCGTTTCAAGCTGAAGATTTAACGCTTCCATTTCGGCCTTTAATTTCAAAATGCCCGAAAAAGCCTTTGCCGTTTCTTCGAAAACCGTGCAGTCGTCTTTGGTGAGTAAATGCTGTGGTAAATAGGCGATTACGGCATCGTTCGGAGCAGATATTTTGCCTTTGGTTGGCTTGTCTACGCCTGCTATTATTTTCAATAAAGTGGATTTACCTGCTCCGTTTTTACCCATCAGGGCAATGCGGTCTTTTTCATTGATATTAAAAGTGATATCACTAAAAAGCGTATGTCCGCTAAATTCTACTGCTACATTATCTACCGAAATCATTGCTGTATTTTTGCTAATTGGGGTGCAAAGATAGAATTAAGAAACAGAATGATTGGAAATGAGATTTAAATTTCTGCCCGTATTACCCAAAGGTTTTTTTGAATAGGAATTTTCAAAACTTCGGTTAAAGTTATAAAATTCTCAAAATTCTCCTATCAACTCCTGTCGAGCGGATATTTTAGTGCGGGCCTCATCGTAATAGGATTGAAACAGCACCATACCTACCCCGGGTTTTAAATACCATTCGGCCGGTACAATATCTGTTATTTTACCTTTTGTAATTTTTGGCTTACGGTACAGAATTACATTATCATAGGTTTCGCCGGTAGCCTCTAATTTTACACTTTCTTTTGTGTTAATTACCTGCATTTCAAAGCTGGTCAGGTTATTTTGATCAATTCCGTCGTTTACACTTTCGCCCTGGTATGTATTCGTCTTGTAACTTTCACCTTTTTTACATGGATATTTATAAAGTAAAAAATATTTATCGATAGCGGGAATATACCAGTGAAGGCCATCTGCTTTATTGGTATAAAAACTGTTTCCACCGTAATTGCCATACCAGGTGTCTCCCATGTATTCTTTTTCA
>JAHEBN010000069.1 GCA_024645245.1 Jiulongibacter sp.
GCTCAGGCACAATTGCCTGGAGTACTGGTTCAAATGAACTCGCCATTAATGTATCTCCAACGGTTTCTACTAGTTACATAGTTACATGTACTGTCGAAAATTGTGTAGGATCGGCATCACATACTGTTAATGTAAGTGCTGGTCAAACTCCAACGATAACAGCTTCCAAAACAAATATATGTTCTGGTGAAACAGTAACACTTACTGCAACAAATTGTGCATCTACAATTAACTGGAGCAACGGTAGTTCAGGAAATACAATTATAGTTAGCCCAACTACAACACTATCTTTTACCGCAACTTGTGGTACAGGTACATGTGCAGGATCATCCTCAGTAACAATAAATGTAAATGGAGCTTCTACGCCATCAATTACGGCGTCTAAAACAAGTATTTGTTCTGGTGAAACAGTAACTCTTACCGCAGTAAATTGTGCCTCTGGAATTAACTGGAGTAACGGTAATTCAGGAAATACAATCACTGTTAGCCCTACTGCAACGGCATCATATACCGCAACTTGTGGTACAGGTACTTGTGCTGGTGCGGCTTCTATAACTATAAATGTAAATGGTGCTTCTACACCAACAATTACAGCATCTAAAAATAGTATCTGTTCTGGCGAAACTGCAACTCTAACTGCAGCAAATTGTGCCTCTTCAATTAGTTGGAGCAACGGTAGTTCAGGAAATACAATTACTGTTAGTCCATCTGCCACTACATCTTATACGGCAACTTGCGGCACGGGATCATGTGCAGGAACAGCAGTAACTACAATTTCCGTAGGTACAGGATCTACCATTTCAGTAACTGCAAGCAAGAACAACATATGCGTTGGTCAAACTGTAACCCTTACTGCAAACGGATGTTTTGAAATTGTAAATTGGAGTAATGGTACAACAGGTACTTCTATAAATGTTAGCCCAATTACAAATACAACATATGTAGCCACTTGTGGTACAGGAAATTGTGCATCCACAGGATCGGTAACCATAAATATTAAAGTTGCAGAAACTGCTGTTATTACAGCCTCCAAATCATCGGTTTGTGCCGGTGAAAGTGTAACACTTACAGCGACAGGGTGTACAACAGGTGTGAATTGGTCAAATGGCACTACAGGAAATTCAATTACAGTCAATCCGGTAAGTACTACGTCCTATACAGCCGAATGTAACATTAACTCATGTAACACATCAGGATCAATTACAATTCTTGTGGGTACTGCCCAGGTTCCTGTAATAACCTCATCAAAATCAAGTGTATGTAATGGAGAACAAATAAGTCTTACTATAAGCAATTGTACATCGGCTATTCTTTGGAGTACCGGTGAAACTAGTACAACAATCAATGTTACTCCAACAGTTGCAAATCACACTTATAATGTGACCTGTGGAGCTGGAACTTGCCAATCTACTCAATCAATTGACATCAATGTAGGCTCTACAGCAGCACCGGTTATTTCGGCAAACAAAACTCAACTCTGCGATCCGGGTACCGTGGTATTTTCAGCGACAGGCTGTTCGGGTACTGTAAATTGGTCAAATGGGGCAACAGGTACTTCAACTAGTGCAATCGTAAATGCGAATACTTCATTTACAGCAACCTGTTCAAATGGCAACTGTATAAGTGGAAATTCAAATACTATCAACATTACCGTTGGCAAGCCAAATCCACCGGTTATTACTTCTAACGGAAATGAGATTTGTGCAGGTTCATCGGTTATACTATCGGCAATAGGCTGTACAGGAACCGTTTTATGGTCAAATGGAAATACAGGAGACAGTATAAATGTTTTACCCTCTGTTAACACAACTTATACCGCAAGATGTGAACTTATTGGCACTAATTGCTTAAGCGACATTTCAAATTCAGTTTATATACGCATTATAACAAAACCAGAAGCACCAGTAATTACGCTTAGTTTGACAAGAATTTGTGTAGGAGATGAGGTTACCTTAACAGCAATAGGTTGTAGTGGAACTGTGGGTTGGAATTCAGGACTAACAGGATCATCTATTACCGTAAGCCCAGCAATTACTACTGTTTATACAGCAAATTGCTTGCTAGGTACATGTGAAAGCAATCCTTCTGCTCCTGCAACAATAAATGTGAGTAAACCAAATGCACCAATTATAAGTTCTCAAAATACTCTCATTTGCTCAGGTTCTACTACAGCTATTCAAGCGGAAGGTTGTGCGGGAACTGTAATTTGGTCAGATGGACAGCAAGGGTCTCTTATTACCGTTGCACCAACTGTAATGACAGATTATTCGGCAGTATGTGATGCAGGTTCATGTGAATCAGATAGCTCCAACATTATTACTGTTGTGGTATCTGGTACCGGAATTGCAAAACCTACAGTGTCCACGTTATCAAATACATGTCCGAATACTACTGTAGATTTATCGACTGCAATATCTAGTAGTCTGTCAACACCAGCAGGGGTATTTATATTCAGAACTGGAAATACGCCTCAATCGACAGCAGTGACAAATCCATCAGCAATTGCTACTTCAGGTTCTTTCTGGGTATTTGAATCTGCCGGTAATGGATGTTTCAGCCCTGGAGCCAAAATTGACGTTGGAATTATCGCTTGCGAGACAAATATAGATTGTGAAACTAATCCTGCCACCGCCAATTCTGGTCAGGGGGATACTACGATCTGCCTGAATAATGATAATTTCCCATTGAATGGATCGATAGGCGGTGCCGCTCAAATAGGACATTGGGTTTCCTCAGGAAATGGAACCTTTGACAATGGCGTTTCACCAATTACGAACTACAATTTTAGCTGGGATGATATTAAAACAGGATCTGTTACTTTAAGTCTGATTACCAATGATCCAGACAATGGTGGTATTTGCAAAGCGGACACTTCATCTTTTATAATTACAATTAATGCAGTTAAAGATAAACCTACGATTAGCTCTGATAAATCTCCTAATATTTGTTTAGGTGACTCAGTACTTTTGACAGTAGATCAGATTGGATTTAATTATAAATGGAGTACAGGTGAAACTACAAGAAGCATTGTAGTAAAAGCCGGCGGAGATTATACAGTTAAATTAATCAATCCATCGGGTTGTTGCTCTGTTAGTTCAGAAACATTCCATGTGGATGTAAACAGCTCAATAGTGGCACCAACTGTTACAGAGATGGCATCAAATGTATGCCCTTTAACAACAGTGAATCTTAATAATAAAATCAATTCGCAGCCATCAACTGCAAATGGCACTTTTGAATTCCATACTGGAATAACGCCTTCATCATCAATTATCAGTAATGTTAGTGCAGTTAGTGCAGGCACCTATTACGTTTTTGAAAAATCATCAACCGGGTGTTATAGCAATCCTTCAACAATTACGGTACAGATAAATAACTGTAATGAAAATAACAGTGATGCTGATGTGGCAGTTACTATAGAAGGTAATACCTCGAATGTCACTATAGGTGATGAAGTTACTTATACCATAAATGTAACAAACAATGGACCTGCTACTGCTACAAACATCCATTTGGTAAACACTTTACCGATAGGTTTAAGTGTTAACAATTCGCCAGGTTTAAATCATGTAGACAATACTTTGATTACAACTATACCATCATTGAATGTCGGAGAATCTATCACATTTACATACATAGGTACTTTAATTAAGGCTGGTACGGTATCAAATGAAGTACAAATTACTCTGCTTGATCAGATAGATCCGGTGTTGAGTAATAATTATGACAAATTTGATGTGGAATGTGCAACATGTCAACAAATTTGTATAGGCACAGCCCTTAAAGCAGATACCATTCTTCAGTCAAATGGAAGTTATAATATCAGATTTACAGCCTTGATTGAAGATTGCGGAAATGTGAATTTAACCAAAGTGGGTCTTGTTGAGGACATGTCAGTAATGTTTACATCACCTACTGCATTTACCATGGTTCAGGCACCACATGTTAACCTTGGTAGTAATCTAGAGCCAAATAGTGCTTATAATGGTACAACAGATATTAATGTGTTAATTAAAAACAGTAGTTCTTTAAATATAGGGAAAACTGATACCATTACCTGGGTAATAAATCTGGTTACAAACGGAGCTTTAGGTCCGTTTAGTACGAATTCAATTGCATCGGGAAGTGCAGTCAACTTCTTGGGTGGAATTACAGATGTTTCTGATGTTTCCAACGATGGAGAAGCCATTTATCAGCTTTTTGCTGATCCTACTATTGTTCGTCTTTACAATTATCCGGCTGTAGGACTGTCATTAGCCATAATTAATTTAGAAAAGAATTCTGACAATTCATTTGATGTAACTTATCAGGCATTGATTAAAAATAAAGGCTCTTTGGTATTGAATAATTTAATATTAAACGATACACTAAAGAATACTTATAAATCTCCTGTAACCTACTCAATGCTAGGTATTCCGACAACCAACAGTGGCACTTTAGTTATTAATCCAGATTATAATGGTAATACTGACACAAGGTTGACGCTGTCAAGTAGTTCGCTACCAATTGGTATTACAGATACTGTTTGGTTTAAAGTTCATGTTATACCGGGAGACGTAAAAGATTTTAACAATCGGGCAATAGTAGAGGGTCAGGGAACATTAGCAGATTTAAGTATTGAGACAGTAAGAGATATTTCAAATACTGGTTTCAATCCTGATGCACCTGGCGAAGAACCTACTAAACTTACTATTAGTGACGAAAACACAAATTCAATTCAAACACCATGTATTGGGGCAGCACTTTATATGGCCGACAGTTCTAAACAAGCTGATGGTTCATATAATATTACCTTCCATACTATTATTAAGAATTGTGGTAATCTGAATTTAACACAAATCACTATGTGTGATACACTGGCAGGCACATACAACTCTCCTACTGTTGCTACTATAGTTAATGGACCGACAGTAAAAGCTGGCAGTACTTTAAGTGTTAATCCTGACTTCGATGGTCTTTCTAATACTTGTTTACTCAACCCGGCATTAAGTACCTTGGCACCGAATAAAGTTGACACTGTTAAATGGACAATTAATTTAATACTTAATAGCAATTTCGGACCATTCAGAAATAATGTTACCGTGACAGGTAAAACACCAAACGATCAGATAATTAGCGATGTATCTAATTTTGGTACAGACCCGAGTCCGGTCGGTTCAAATCCTTTAATATTGAATTTCAACAATCTACCACAAGCCATGATTGGTATTGCCAAAAAGGTTGAAAGTATTACAAAAATCGAACAGGATGTTTATGACCTGGAGTTTAGTTTCACTTTGATAAACTATGGCATTAAAGATTTCGACAAAGTACAGGTACAGGATAACCTTGCGGCTACTTTTGGTGATAATGTAATTATTGACAGTGTTAAGATAACCGATGTAAGTAATGGTTTAGTTGCAAATCCGATTTACACCGGAAAAGGTCAATTAATCAATATGTTGGTTGATAGTACCAGCTCATTGCCAAGAAATACAACAAGGGTAATAAACCTTTTCACCAGAATAGATATATCGCAGGCGGATACTTCTAAATTTGAAAACATGGCACTGGCCATTGGATACAATGCAGGAGTAAGCTATGATGATCAATCTACACAAGGTAACAACCCTGATCCAGATGCTGATGGTACACCTGAAAATAACAGTATACCAACTTTAATTGATCTAAATTCAGCTGAGAATGCAATTATTACTCCGCTTGGCATTGCTAAAAATCTGGAAGACACAGCATCTGTAATAGACGGAAGTTTTATTATAACATACAAGGTGATTGTTAAAAACTATGGTAACACAGAACTTACCCATGTACAATTGACAGACTCACTTTCGCATGTATTCGCTGATTCAACAGACTTCGCACTAATTGGATCACCCACATTATCGGCTAACAGTAAATTAAAACTTAATTCTTCATACGATGGGCTTACAGATTTTAATATCCTGGTAGCAGATAGTAGTAAACTGGAAGCTGGAGTAAGTGATACTTTGATACTAAAAGTAAAAGTTAGAAATAATGCTGGCTTGGATCAGGAATACAATAACAGCATTTATGGTATTGCAAAAGATGGCAACACAAATGTGACTGATGTATCAAATACGGGTCTAAATCCTGATTCGGATGGAGATGGCAACCCGGGAGACAATAATGTACCGACATCCATAACTTTGATAGGTGGAAAGTCCCTAGTTGATACAAGCAGCACATCCATTGCAATTCCTGGTGGAATATCGCCGAATGGTGATGGATATTACGATGTTTTAGTTATAGATGGATTAAAATCCACCGATATTCTGGTAATGAGAATTTACAACAGATGGGGTGAACTAGTATTCAAAACTGAAGATTACAAAGCATTGTATCCTGGTGATACAGAAGGATGGGATGGTACAACCAATACAGGAATTGGCGTAAAATCTGGTGATAAATTGCCGGATGGCACTTATTTCTACAGTGTGGAAAGCTCTAATGCCAAACATTTTGGTGGAAAACCACATTATAACTTCCTGACAATTGCAGGAGGAACACAGAAATAGAAACTTTAGCAAGTGTCGAAAAATATCGACTCTTGCTAAAAAATAATTTATAATATTTTTTTTTAAATAAGTATATGTATTTTTGTTAAAGTATTGAAGATCAATATTTTGAAAATTGTCAGGAAACCAAAAGGTTCCCTTTAGAAAGAATTAGAGAATCTGATTAAAAAATTACAAAAATGAAAGCTCTTTATCTACGATGTAAAACAAGAATTCCGGCATTAATATTCGGCATTCTACTAACTTCCCAGTTATTTGCACAACAAGAAGTCATGTATTCACAGTACATGTTTAATACCCTTGCAATTAACCCTGCTTATGCGGGTAGTCGTGATGTACTGAGTATGACTCTGTTAGGTCGATATCAATGGCTTGGTGTACCGGGTGCTCCCAATACGTACTCATTCACAATGGATATGCCTATAAAAAATGAAAAAATGGGTTTAGGTATTCAAGCTTATACAGATGCGATTGGTGTTGCCAGAAATACGGGTGGTTTCTTGTCCTATTCCTACAAAGTTAAGGTTGGAGCAAAAACCACTTTAGCCCTTGGTGTTAACGGAGGTGTAGAAAACATAAGTAATTTACTTTCCGATGTTGCCAATATAAATTATGATCCGGTCTTTTCAGAGGCTAATAATATAAACAGGCTTTTTCCGAATGCCGGTGCGGGTTTGTTTATAAGCAATGACAAAAGTTATTTAGGAATTTCTGTTCCTCATCTTATCGAGAATAAACTGAGTTCATTTGTTGTGGATAATAAAACTTATGAGACTATTCAAAGAAGGCATATGTTTGCCATGATGGGATTTGTCATCGGAAAAGGAAATGTAAAAATAAAACCATCCATGATGATTCGCTATACTGCCAATGCACCTATTGGATTTGATGGCAATGTGAACGTATGGTTTAAAGATAAAATTTCATTTGGAATTTCCGGTCGTAAATCACAAGCCACCCTTTCAGGTCAGGAAGTAATGGATGCAGCTGTAGGTATGATAGAATTACAATTAACTCCTCAATTACGCCTGGGTTATGCTTATGATTATAACATGACTTCGCTAAATTCTTTGAGTAAAACAGGTAAATCTAAACAATTTACGGGAACTCCGACCCATGAAGGCCTACTTCGGTACGAATTTGGCTATGGTAAAAGTAAGATACTTACTCCTAGGTATTTCTAGGATTTGTTTATATAATATTCGTCAGGAAAAAACTGCTTCATAATAGGAGCAAAAATTTTAAAAAACATGTTTGTCGGGACAAGAAAAATACTAGCCATGTTGGCTTTAGGCATTTCTTTGAGCACTGTGTCTATCGCACAAGAATCACTGTTTAAGGCTGCAGAACACCATTACGAAAATCTAAGTTACGTTAAAGCGATAGAAGCTTTTGAATCTTTGATTGCTCGAAAAGGTTTATCTGATTCTCAAAAACTTACAGCAAACATTATGTTGGCAGATTCATACGCCAAAATAAAAGATGCTGTGAATGCTGAGCGTATATATAAATCTATTTTCGATAACGGAACAGATTTATCCGGTGAAAACTCCATTATTTTACTAAAATACGCCCAGGCTTTGGCTAGTAACGGAAAATACGAGCAATCTCAGGATCTGTATGAAAGTTACATGCAAAAAGTTGAAAATGACCCAAGAGGAAAAGGGTTTTCAAAACTTTATAATGACGTTACAATTCTTAACAAGAATATGAATTGTTATAAAGTTGATTACCTATCTATAAATACAAATGCAGCCGATTTTAGCCCGTCTTATTTCAATGATGGTTTAGTGTTTATTTCGAACAGAAAAAATACAACCGGGGTACGCCGAGTTTTTGAATGGAACAATACTCCATTTCTCGATATGTACTATTTGGACGACATATCTGCACTTGGTAGTACCGCCGCTGGCTTAGGTGGCGGCCCAGCATCTGTAGATTTATCAAAGAAAAGAAAAAAATCAGGTGTTGTAGGAGACGATGAATATACCGCACCTACTGCAAATGATTCCAGAACTATTGGAACCTACGGTGGCACCAACATATCAATGGGTTTGGGCTATGGAGATAAACCAATAACAGAAAGTGATAAATTTGACGCAACCTTAAATTCAAAATATCATGAAGGCCCCACAGCTTTTTTCAAAGATGGTTCAAGGGTAATTTTTACCAGAAATAATTTTCTTAATGGTAAAGCTGCAAAAAGTTCTGATGGCATAAATAAGTTAAAACTTTATATTGCCAATGCCGAAAAAGATGGCTGGGGCGATTTATCCGAATTACCTTTTAATAGCGACGAATATTCCACCGGACATCCTGCACTTTCTCCTGATGAAAAACTACTTTTCTTTGCATCAGACATGCCTGGAGGATATGGAGGAACCGATATTTATGTTTCCAGAATTGATAATGGCAATTGGTCGGCTCCTATCAATTTAGGCCCTCAAGTTAATACAAAAGGGAATGAAATGTTTCCGTTTATTGATGAAAAAGGGAATATGTATTTTTCATCTGATGGCCACCCAGGATTGGGCGATTTAGATATTTTCTTTGTACAAATAGATGGAATTACATCTAGGGGTAGAATAATTAATTTAGGAGCACCTATCAACTCAAGCAAAGATGATTTTGGAATTGTGACTGATGGCACCCGATTAAATGGCTATTTCAGCTCAAATCGTAAAAGAGGTGGAAATGACGACGACATTTATAAATTTGAAAGAGAATGTGAGTTAAAAGAAGGCTGTCAGTTAATTCTGGCTATATATGATGCCGAAACTAAAATGCCATTGGATAATGTAATTGTAAGCTACAATGATGGTGATGGGAATCGGCAAGAAGCCATTTCTGACTCAGACGGTAGTATAAATATTGAAGACCTGGATTCTGATCATGAATTCACTTTTAGGGCAGAAAGAGATGGGTATAACCCAAATACCATTAGTTATTCAACAGAAGATTGCGATAATGAGCCTTCAAGAATTGAAATACCATTAAGCATTCCGCAAGAGCAGGTGGTAGCACAAACTGAAAACTCTTCCGATAATGAAGGAAATGAAAACGGCCTTAATTCTGACTCGGGTATTTCTGAATCTGGCTTTACAAAAGGAACATCAGGTATTAATACCTGTAATATTCACGGTAGAGTTACTTTACAAAAAAATGGGCTTCCAATAGCGGGTGTTTTAATAAAAATTAAAAATGAGTGCGATGGATCATCAAATACTAAAGTAACTGATGCCTCGGGCTATTTTGAATTCCCGGTTACAGAAGGGTGTGATTATATTATCGAGGCATCAAAGTCAGATTTAGCCAGTAAAGGAAAGAAAGTAAGTCGTATCAATTGTAAAGACGGCGATATCACAGCAGATATCGTTATGTTCGGAAAAGGAGATGTGGTGTCAATTGACAATATTTATTTTGATTATGGAAAGTGCAACATCAGAAAAGATGCACGCGAAGGTTTAGATAAAGTTGTTGATATCATGAGACAATATCCAGGTATGAAAATTGAAATCAGCTCTCATACAGACTCCAGAAGTAGTAAAGAATTCAATCAAAAAATATCAACCGGGAGAGCAAAAGCTTCTGCAGAGTATTTGATGAAAAGAGGAATTTCGAGAAACAGAATTACTTATAAAGGATATGGCGAGTCACAACTGGTAAATGGATGTGCCGATGGTGTTAATTGCACCGAAGCTCAACATCAGGCAAATCGTCGCTCAGAATTCACTATTTTACAAATGAATTAATGATAATAAGTTAAATTTGAGCCACCTGAATATTCAGGTGGCTTTTTTTTATGAAACATCTGATTTACTTTCTTTTATTGACTTCTTCCTTCGCATTTGCTCAAGGTGGGTTACAAGATCAATATCAGTTTAATTACCTGGCTATAAATCCAGCTTTTACAGGCGAGAGGGGAAATTTTGGTTTTACCGCCCAATTGGGCAATCAGTTTAATGGAACAATTGCTCCGAATCAGGTTTCACAAATTTTTGCATTAGATGGTAAAGTAGGTTCGGGAAATGGTGCTTTAGGTTTCCAGGGTTACCGTATAAATCAAGGAGGAATTTATAATTCAGGATTAAACCTCAATTACGGCCATGAAATCAAAAGCGACAACTTCAGTTTACGATTAGGAAGTGATGTGGGTGTTTTTATTCTCCCAAATTTCATCACCAATGCTGATGTTCTCGATCGTTTTTCAGTATACTTTGGATTTGGTGCTTTATTTCAAAGTCAAAACTTTTTTGCCTCTATTGCCAGCCCAACTATAATTACTTTTAAAAAAACAAGTCTGTTGAAGGAAAAACCGGTTACCTTACTATTGGGGTATTCTTTTTCTTTTGCCCAAAACATTCAACTCAATTTAAGTACTTTGGCCTCTGTTCCATCAGATAATAATTACAGTAGAAAATTTCATCTTAATGCCAAATTATGGTTAAGTGATAAATTTGGATTTGGCGGATCATTTCGCTATTTGGGAAACAACTCTTCAGTACCTGCCTCATCCAAATTTATACCTACTGTAGAATATAAAATATCTTCTGGATCGCGGCTGGGTCTTTCGTACGATAGCTCACCTTTATCCGATATAACTAACAATCCACAGTACTCTAATCCCAACGGAATATTCCAGTTACTGTATCGGTATGACTTAATTCAGGACGGGCAAAAAACTCCTTTGTCAAATAACTTTTAGTATAAATACTTTTCATATTTATATTAATTCCTCAATAATTAATAGAATCAATTTAAATGATTGAGCCGATACTAATATTTAAAGAATTTTTTTGAGGGATTTAGAAAGCTTATCCTACCTTTGTAAGATGAATACTCAGCATCAAGTAGTAGTGTCAGAAAATTAAAAATGGATCAATTTTCATATTTAGCAAACGCAGACGTATCTGCAATAGAATCTCTTTATAATCAATATCTTGATAACCCCTCGTCAGTAGATTCTAGCTGGCAAAATTTCTTCAAAGGGTTTGAATTTTCTGATAAATGGAAGAGCAATGGATCGTTAAATGGTTCGGCGAAGGGAAGCAATGACCACATCAAAAAAGAAATCGAGGTTGTGCACCTTATAAGAGGTATTCGTGCTCGGGGTCATATGGCTGCCAACATCGATCCTTTATATCCAGTCAGAAAAAAAGACCCCAGTCTAAACCTGGCTGATTTTAATCTTAGCGACAAAGATCTGGATACAGTATTTGAAGCAGGTATAGAAGTTTTTGGTCGGCCGGCTACTTTACGGGAAATTAATGATGCCCTTAGGAAAGTCTATATAGGAAACATTGGCTTTGAATACCAATATATTCGCGATCGTAAAATAAAGGGCTGGTTCAGAAGAAAACTGGAAAGAGAATACCTGAATTGGAAGCCGAGTTCCGATGAAAAGAAACGAATTCTTTCCAAACTTAATGAAGCTGCTACTTTTGAAAATTTTCTACACACAAAATTTTTAGGTAAAAAAAGATTTTCATTAGAAGGTGGGGAATCCACTATTCCTGCACTTGATGCGGCTATTCAAAAAGGAGCTGAACTTGGTGTGGAAGAAGTAGTAATTGGCATGGCACATCGCGGTCGACTAAATGTTTTAACTAACATTCTTCAAAAACCTCATGATCAGATTTTTAATGAATTTGAAGAAAATGTTGAATTGGAAGCTTTTAGTGATGGTGATGTTAAATACCACATGGGATACTCCAGTCAGATTTTAACCGAGGCGGGTCAGCGGGTAAGTCTTAAACTAATGGCAAACCCTTCACACTTGGAAGCGGTAGATCCTGTGGTTCTGGGTTATGCACGAGCCCGTGCAGATGCCCACTACGAAAGTGAAGGCAGAAAAATTAACGACTTCGACGATATCTACGATAAAATATTACCGGTAATTATTCATGGCGATGCCTCATTGGCAGGCCAGGGTTTGGTATATGAAATCACCCAAATGTCGAACCTGCCAGGCTATTATGTTGGAGGATCACTCCATTTCATTATCAATAATCAGGTAGGTTTTACTACAGATAATGACGATGCCCGCTCAAGTTTGTATTGTTCAGATATAGCAAAAATACTTGATACGCCAATATTCCACGTAAATGGTGACGATCCTGAAGCGGTGGTATACGCCATGCAGCTGGCCATTGAATTCCGTCAGGAGTTCAATAGAGATGTTTTTGTTGACATGATATGCTATCGTAAACATGGTCATAATGAAGCTGATGAACCTCGTTTCACCCAGCCAACAATGTATCAGATCATCGATCAGCAAAAAAACCCCAGAGATATTTATTTGGAGAAACTTAAGCAAAGTGGCGATGCAGATGAAAGCCTGGCAAGTCAGCTTAAGATGTCTTTTGATACTAATTTGCAGGAATTACTTCAGAAAGTGAAGAAACGCCAGTTGCCTTACGAAATGCCCAAACTGGAATTAGCCTGGAAACAACTTCGAAGGTCTAATGTAGAAGATTTTGAAAAGTCTCCTGTTACCGGAATTTCCGTTTCCGATTTAAAATTAATAGGTCAGGCACTCTCCAATGTTCCCGAGGGTTTCCAACCAATCAAACAGATTGAAAAAGTTCTTGCCGAAAGAGGCGAAATATTTGCAGGTTTAAAACCATTCAATTGGGCAGCCGGTGAATTGCTTGCTTTTGGTTCGATTCTAAATGATGGCAAATGGATAAGAATGTCGGGACAGGACGTACAAAGAGGTACTTTCTCACACAGGCACGCCGTACTTCATGATATAAACAATAATCAGAAGTATAATAATCTCGAATATATTAAGGAAGGTCAGGGAGAATTTGAAATTTATAATTCGCTGCTTTCGGAATATGGAGTAATGGGTTTTGAATATGGTTATGCCATGGCAAATCCGGATGCTTTGGTTATCTGGGAAGCTCAATTTGGCGACTTCGCCAATGGTGCTCAGATAATGATCGATCAGTTTATTGCAGCCACCGAATCGAAATGGAATACCATGAATGGCTTGGTTCTGCTACTTCCCCACGGATACGAAGGACAGGGGCCTGAACATTCGAATGCCCGTCCTGAGCGTTTTCTTCAGCTTTCTGCAGAGTATAATATGTATGTATGTGCCTGCACCACACCGGCAAACTTATTTCACATGTTACGCAGGCAATTGGCTTTGCCATTCCGTAAGCCATGTATACATATGTCACCAAAGTCTATGCTGCGTCATCCTTTGGCTGTATCTCCTATGGAAGATTTTATTGGAGAGACTTGTTTTCAGGAAATAATTGGTGATCAATATGCTGATCCCAAAAAGGTGAAAAGGGTTTTACTTTGTTCCGGTAAGGTTTATTATGATTTATATAAAAAACAACAGGAAGAACAAAGAAAAGATGTTGCGATAATACGTGTTGAGCAACTGCATCCATTCCCTAAAAATCAAGTAGATCAAATTTTAGCACAATACGGTACTGCCGAAAAATTCTGGGTTCAGGAAGAACCAAAGAATATGGGTGCATGGACTTATATTTTAAGAGAATTGGATGGAATGGGCATGTCAGCGGTTATTTCAAGAAAAACCAGTGCATCACCTGCCACAGGATATTCAAAAAAACACATTGAAGAACAAGATAAAATCGTAAGCAAAGCTTTTGATCTTACTAAAAAGGATAAAAATAATCATGGCAATTGAAATGAAAGTGCCTTCAGTGGGCGAATCAGTTACGGAAGTCACCATTGCTTCATGGACCAAAAAAGATGGGGATCATGTAAAGATGGATGAAGTGATTTGTGAACTCGAGTCCGATAAAGCCACATTTGAGCTACCATCTGAAGCTGAAGGAATATTAAGAATTATTGCAAAAGAAGGTGAAACCTTACAAATTGGTGCTCCAATTTGCCGCATTGAAGAAAGCAAAGCTTCTGTTGAAAGCAAACCTCTTGAAACAAAAGTTCAAGAAGTATCAGTATCAGCAGTGCCCGAAAACAAACCGTCTGCGAAAGCAGAAATTCTGGATGTCAAAGTTCCATCGGTAGGAGAATCAATCACTGAGGTTACCATCAGTAACTGGGTAAAAAATACTGGTGATCAGATCAACATGGATGAGATAATCTGTGAATTGGAGTCAGACAAAGCAACTTTTGAATTGCCATCTCCTCAAACTGGAAAACTTACCATTATCGCTAAAGCTGGTGATGTAGTTACCATCGGGGGTATAATCGCAACCATTGAGGTAGGTCTCTCGAATGCTGTTGCCGCAGCTGTTCCGGCCCCAGTTCCAACAGAAAATTCATCATCTTCAAATAAGGATAATTACGCATCGGGGCACCCATCCCCTTCTGCCGCTAAAATTTTAGAGGAAAAAGGAATATCTGCCTCAGCAGTAAAGGGCACAGGAGTGGATGGAAGGATTACAAAAGAAGATGCTCAAAAAGCAGAAAAAGTAGTGGCAACTTCATCACCGGCAGCTTCTACTGCCGAGTCTACTTCTGCCTCCAAAAGTTCAGTGGAGTTCAGAGGCCAGAAGCGTGAAAAGATGTCTTCTCTTAGAAAAACAATAGCAAAAAGACTGGTAGCTGTAAAAAATGAAACAGCCATGCTTACTACTTTCAATGAAGTAGACATGAAACCAATCATGGATTTAAGAGCCAGCTATAAAGATAAATTTAAGGAAATACATGGTGTTGGACTTGGCTTTATGTCGTTTTTCACCAAAGCCTGTGCCATTGCTTTACAGGATTTCCCGGTTGTAAATGCTTATATTGATGGCGACGAAGTGGTTTATAATGATTTTGCAGATATATCAATAGCAGTTTCGGCACCTCGTGGACTTGTAGTACCGGTAATACGTAATGCTGAAAAAATGACTTTTGCCGAAATCGAATCGGAAGTTGTTCGTTTGGCCACCAGGGCAAGAGATAACAAACTTACTCTGGAAGAAATGACCGGAGGAACATTCACTATAACTAATGGTGGAATTTTCGGCTCGATGCTTTCTACTCCAATAATTAATGCTCCGCAATCGGCGATTTTAGGAATGCATAACATTGTACAAAGACCAGTTGCAATTAACGGACAAGTGGAAATACGACCAATCATGTATGTGGCATTATCTTACGATCACCGCACTATTGATGGTAAAGATTCCGTTAGTTTTCTGGTGAGGGTTAAGCAATTGTTGGAAGATCCAATGAGAATGTTATTGGCAGTATAAATAATTACCTAAAGCCTGCGTAAATCAGGCTTTTTTTATAAAAATACAAAATGGAATTTGACGTAATTGTAATCGGATCAGGGCCTGGTGGATACGTAGCCGCCATAAGATGTGCCCAATTAGGCATGAAAACAGCCATTGTTGAAAAATACAATGCACTTGGTGGAACTTGCCTTAATGTAGGCTGTATTCCATCCAAAGCATTACTGGATTCTTCTGAGCATTATTCCAATGCCACCCATCATTTTGCTGAGCACGGTATTGAAATCAAGGCCCCTAAGATAAATTTCGGTACCATGATCGATAGAAAGAATGAAGTGGTGAAGAAAATGAATAATGGTGTGAATTTTCTGATGAAGAAAAACAAAATCACCGTATTCAATGGATTTGGGTCATTCATCGATTCGAAAACCATTAAGGTCGTTAAAAATGAAGGGGGAGAAGAAACATTGAAAGGCAAAAATATCATAGTAGCCACAGGCTCAAAACCAACGATTTTGCCTTTCATGAATTACGACAAAGATAGGATTATCACTTCTACCGAGGCTTTAAATCTTAAAGAAATTCCGAAACATTTAATTGTTATCGGTGCCGGAGTAATTGGAGCTGAATTAGGCTCGGTATATGGTAGATTGGGTTCAAAAGTTACTTTCATCGAATTTGCAGGAAGTATGATTCCTACCATGGATTCGAGCATGGGCAAAGAATTGCAAAAATCCTTGAAAAAACAATTTGATTCTGAATTTCACTTCAATACCAAAGTAACGGGTATCAAAAATACAGGTAAAGAAGTAGAAGTAATTGCAGAAAACAACAAAGGAGAGCAGGTAAACTTCAAGGCTGATTATTGTTTAGTGGCTATCGGAAGAAGGCCGTACACCGATAATTTAAACCTATCCCTGGCTGGCTTAACCCCGGATGATCGGGGAAGAATTGCCGTGGATGAGCATACTTTAGAAACATCAGTCAAAGGTATTTATGCAATTGGAGACGTAATCAGAGGTGCCATGCTTGCTCATAAAGCCGAAGAAGAGGGTGTATTGGTTGCAGAAACCATTGCAGGCCAAAAACCACATATTCATTATAATTTAATTCCGGGAGTAGTTTACACCTGGCCCGAGGTGGCGAGTGTAGGTGCTACGGAAGATGAACTCAAGAAATCGGGAGCAGCTTATAAAATAGGTTCATTCCCATTCAAAGCACTTGGCAGGGCAACCGCCAGTGGCGACACCGATGGTCTGGTAAAAGTATTAGCTGATAAGAATACCGACGAAGTCCTTGGCGTACACATAATCGGAGCCAGAGCTGCCGATATGATAGCCGAAGCAGTTACTGCTATGGAATTCCGGGCATCTGCTGAAGATCTCGGTCGAATTTCACACGCCCACCCTACTTACATGGAAGCTGTAAAAGAAGCTGCACTTGCAGCAACCGATAACCGCTCCATACATTCTTGATAATCATCTCAAATTGATATATACCGATACCGGTTGTTTGCTCTAAACAACCGGTATTTTTATCTCCATGCTTTGGTAAATACCTTATTTTTGATGAAATTCCATAAATAAAATGACCCGTGTGGATTACTTCAAAAATAAATATTGCCTGATCAGCATCCTTTTTTTTATTTCATTTGCACTGTACTCTCAACCCATTTACATGTATAATGAATCAAATGCCACGCTTAATTATGCTGTAGAAAGATCAAGGGAATTGATGAATTCAAATTCGAAAGCAAAACAATTCTCTAAGCATTTAAAAATAGACATTTTAATCAAAAAAGATTTTATTGATAATCCGCAAAATAAATTCGTCTTATCCGAATTAGATAAACTCCAAGGTGAAGGTTATAAGATTAAGGTGGAAAGAAATAACATTACCATTTTTTCTACTGAAGCTACGGGAGCCATGTATGGTCTACTTGATCTAACTGAAAAAATCATTCAAGGCGAACATTTAGATCAAGAAATAAGCTTTAAACCAAATTTGGAGTATAGGATAATTAAATTTAATCTTCCCTGGTCTCCATACCGAAATAGTGAAGCCAGCACTTTGCATCTTGAAACATGTCGTGATTTGAAATTCTGGGAAAGCTACCTGGATATGATGGTGGAAAATCGGTTTAATGTTTTGTCATTGTGGAATATTCACCCTTTCCCTTTTATGATCAAGTCTAAAAACTACCCAATGGCCAATGATTTTACACCAATGGAAATGCAGCAATGGAAAGATTTCTGGAAAGAGCTTTTCCATATGGCCAAAGTAAGGGGAATACAAACTTTTATAGTGAATTGGAATATTGCCGTTTCTCCGGAATTTGCAAAAGCTTATGAAGCTCAGGAATACAATGATCTCTCGGAGCAAATAAAAATATACACGAAGGAATCTGTTACTCAGGTAATAAATGAATACCCGGATTTAACCGGAATAGGAGTTACATTGGCCGACTGGATGGGTACATTTGACAACAAGATGAATCCACAACAAAGGGAAGATTGGATTGAAGAAACATTTGTAGCGGGAATAAAGAATGCCATTAGGGAAGTGAAGTTTTTGCACAGATCGGTACTCGCCGGTGATCCAATGGCTATGCGAAAATTGATTAATAAAGCTAATCTGGAAGCTAAAACCCTGGTTGAAATCAAATTTAATTGGTCACATGGTCACTCTACTCCAAAACTTGCTATCACGCACGATTATCACAGCGGGGAGCTCGACAATAGGTTTTGGACACCTAAACCTGAAAATTATGCCATACAATGGATGGTTAGAAATGAAGACTTCTTTATTTTAAACTGGGGTCAGACAGATTTCATAAAAGAGCATATCAGAGAGAATGCACATGAGTATGTAAATGGCTATTTCATTGGATCAGAGGGTTATATTCCTGCAAAGGACTACTTTACTATTGACAGTGAAAAAGCAAACTGGACGTATGCTTTTCAAAAACAATGGCTTTTTTATAAAACATGGGGAAGACTTTTATACGACCAAAATACGCCGAATTCCTATTTTAAGCTTGCTTTTGAAACCAAATACCCAAAAAAGGGGAAATCCCTGTTCCAGATTTATCAGCTTGTTGGCAAAGTTCCATTATGTATAGCCGCATTTTACCGATCTACCTGGGATTATACTTTATATTCAGAAGGATTTTTAGCTCCTGAGCCCTCCTCTCCTACTTCACTTTTCGATCGTAATTCCCCATTTATTTCAATAGAAGAGTTGATAAATCACGAAACATTGGATCCTGAATTACAATCCATTTCAGAATTTGTAGCAAATCCCGATTCCAAAAAGAAAAGTCCTTTAAAATTGGCCGATGAAATTGAAAAGGAATGTAAATCTGCCATAACTATTTTGAATAAAATCAACTACTTAAACACAAGCGAAATCACATTTAAATACGAAATAGAAGATGCATATACCTGGGCATATTTGGGCTTGTACTTTGCCGACAAACTGAGAGCAGGGGTTTTCCTTCAAGATTTTTCAATTAGTGGCAATGAAAAAAACAAAAAAGCCGCTGTTGATTATCTGGAAAAATGTCTTATTCACTGGCAGAGCATTATAAAATATACCGATAGAAGGTACAAATCCGTACCTCATGTAGCGTTAGGAAAATATAAAGAGTTCAACGCTCAATTTGCCTGGACAAACTACCTGACAGATGTAGAAAATGATATAAAAATCGCAAAAACAGCCAAGTTGAAAAATTGACTATTTCACTATACGCTAATTCAGCGATTTGCTTTTTAAGATCAGGTAACTAACCTTATTCTTATTCCAATATTCCTGCTTTTCAGTAATTACATCACGTATAGTTGTGATACAAGAGCCCAATATTAAATCAGGTGAATTATTGTCATCTATATTCGATTCATCAATTACCAGCCAACGACCAACATCCGTTTTGGCAGAAATATGCCCTTTGAATTGCATTTCACCTTTGTTTTCAAAGAAAATAAAACCTCTGTCGGGCGATTTCTTAAAATCTGAGAAATAAGCTATTACTGCCAAATCATTATCTCCATCCTGATCAAAATCGCCAACCCGCAGACCAGTGCTGCCATAAACCGGCAAAAATCCTCCCTCTTTGAAATTCCATTGTCCATCATTCAAAAACAAGTGAATGCCATGATATGGCTTTGCTATTTGTGAAAGATCACCGTTGTCACCGCATGCAATGGCCAAATCGGGAAAACCATCGTTATTGAAATCGTCAACAGCAAAATCGCTGGACCCATATACAGGTGGAACCCGCACAAAAGTTCGCTGTGAAAACTCTCCGTTTTTAAGATTATTGTATAAATAAATCCCTTCGTTTCCCTGAGCCATCAAAACGAGAAAATCATCGTAACCGTCTTTATTTAAATCCATTACCACGGTTTTGATACTACCGGAAATCGGATTCAGGTAATGTTCTTTGTATCTCCCGCCTGGAAGAGCTTCAAGCCAGCTAAGGCGTCCAATATAATACCCAAAACTACATACCAGGTAATCCATCAGTCCATCTTTATTAAAATCCGCTTTTTGAAAATGAACCGGTCTGTTTAATCCATCAGCAATTAATTGAGAAGCATTAGCACTATTGCTTAAAGAATATTTTTGAAGCATCCCAAGCGGCAGGTTATTCGGATTCATTTTGCCCATCATAAGCAAATCCAAAGATTCCTCATTTTCCCTTTCAACATACGAAACCGGACTTTGAGCTTTCAGGCTTTGTTTTAATCTAAAATCAGAAGAATAAACCCGTACCTCCGAGCCCTGTGTGGCCATATAGAATTCTTTGTATTTCTCATCAAACCCTACAAAAGTGGCACAGGGAGATTCATCAAAACTATATTCTTTGATACTGAAGTATTTTTCGAGATCCGTTTCCATTGGCACTTCTGTATTCGACTTAAGGGAATCAGGTGCATTGGTAAGATAATATTGCTGAATTAATTCCCATTCTTTATCACTAACCAA
>JAHEBN010000070.1:0-11809 GCA_024645245.1 Jiulongibacter sp.
TGGGGGCCTGTTATTGAATATTATGCTCCCGATATCATTCCCGCTGGAAATGCTGTTTCTTTTTTAGCAAATGTTGAGGATGATTTTGAGGCCGGTATCGATACGGTATTTGTAAAATATTCGGTTAACGGTACTGCAAAATCTTCTTTTGGTTTGAAAAAGTACAACAAGAATACAGATAATCCTGATTTTGCTCAGGGAGGGTCGGATGATATAGCCTATTTGGCAGAAGAAGGAATGCCGGCTCTTAACGCAGGTGACAGAGTCTTGTTTCAGGTAGTGGCACGAGACAAAGCTGGAAATGAAACGGTAATTCCAACTACGGCGGGTGGTACTAATTTTGAGGATAATAATGTAACTGACTTTTACGAAATTTCCGCAACGAGTTTGCTCGAATCAACTGAAAAATATTTCACCAATTTCGACGATTCAGCTGATGATTTTGCATTATTGGGATTCGATGTAAATACTCCTTCCGGATTAAGTAACAATAGTTTACATACTTCGTCACCTTACAAAAATGGTCTGGGTCTTTATGACCCGGTAAGTGGTGGAACTTATTTAGATTTTGATTATAATGCTATTGCTCTTTTCAGAAGACCGATTGTGGTGAGAGCAGATACTGCCACTATAAGTTTTGATGAAATTGTTTTGGTAGAGCCAGGCGAAGATGGTTCTGTATGGGGAGATAATGATTTTTGGGATTACGTCATTGTTGAGGTGTCTTTCAATGGGGGAGGGTCTTGGTTCGAATTAGGTGATGGTTACGATTCAGGTTCTAATGCACCTTGGAAAACCCTATTTACGAGTACATTAGCACCGGCAAATTCAGATAACCCAACGTCAAATGGGCAACCAAGCACTGCTCTGTTTAAGAAACATGAGATCGACTTGCAGGATTATCTTTCGGATGCAGCAGCTGGTCAGGAAATGCTTTTGAGGTTTAGGTTATTTGCTGATCAATGGGTGAATGGAGCTGGGTGGTATATCGACAACCTGGCTATTCAGCAGCCTGCTCCAAAAGCGTTGGCAGTCGAAAAAACATTACCAACCAGATTTATTCTTTCACCTAACCCTGCTGTCGATTTTATAAATGTTGAAGCTTCAGTAATTGCAAATGAACAAATAAATATTGATGTAATTGATGTTCAAGGCAGAACTTACTTTAAGGATAAGATACAATCAAGTGATAACACTTTAGAGTACCGTTTTGCTACACAAGATCTTAAGCCAGGTACTTATTTTATACGCTTAGAAACCGAAAATGGTGTTGAGACCAGAAGATTTGTACTTAGGAAATGATTTTTTTTTAAAAAAAAATATGAAAATCGGGGACTTATACTCCCCGATTTTTTTATACTTTGAATTTCTTCCAACGACCTTTTTGAAAATATATAATCGCCATAACAGCTAAGATAGTTTCGCTGATAATGATTGAAAGAAAAACACCGCTTTCGTGCCATCCTAAGCCCTCTGCCAGGAAATATGCCAAAGGTATTTCAATCATCCAGAAACATATTATATTAAAAAGTGTAGGAGCTAAGGTATCGCCTGCACCATTTATTGCCTGTGTCATTACCATTCCTATTGCAAAAAAAACATACCCTCCCGCTAATATTTTAAGACTGGTTACTCCTGTTTTTAAGACTTGAGGATGCGTATCGAAAAAACCTATGAAATTTTCGGCATAAGCAAAAAAGAACAAAGCAATTACAAATAAAAAGCCCATATTTAGGTAGCTTATCATCCAGGCGGACTTTACAGCTCTTTCCGGTTTTCCAGCTCCTAAATTTTGACCAACCAATGTTGCTGCTGAATTGGCTAATCCCCAGGAAGGTAAAATGGTAAACACAATAATACGCAATGCAATAGTATAGCCCGCAATCACTTCACTTCCATATATCGACAAAATCCGTACTAAAAACACCCAGCTTGCTGATTGAATCAGGAATTGTCCCGCACCTCCGGAAGAAATCTTGATGATATTAAACATCACATCTTTCACAGGCCTGAACATACTCATGTTAATACGAAGATTTTGTTTTCCTCCAAAAAGAAAATAACACTGATATAATACACCAATGCTTCTACCAATAAGTGTAGCAATAGCAGCACCTTTAATACCCCAACCAAGTACTGGTACAAAGAAATAATCCAATACGATGTTAATGATGTTTGCCAGAATTACAGCCTTCATTGCCGAAGCTGCGTTTCCTGAGCCTCTTAAGGCACCACTTAATGTGAATATCAGAATAATTACCGGAGTGCTCAGGAACTGAATTTTTGTGTACCAGATTCCTTCGGAGATTAATTCCTTACTGCCACCCATCAACTCCAGAATTCGATTTGAGAAAAAATAACCAGGTACACCAATAATAAGTCCGAGTAGAACTGTAATTAAAATAACCTGAGCTAGTGCCAACCCCGCGGAATCTGTTTTCTTTTCTCCAATTCTTCTGGCGATTACAGCTGTTGCCGCTGAACTTAATCCCCAGGCGACGGAGTAGATTAGTGTTAAAACAGATTCAGTAAGACCAACTGTTGCCATGCCATTGATCCCAATATATCGGGCAACAAAAAAAGCATCTGCAAGGGCAAAAAGTGCTTCAAAAAACATTTCGATTACCATCGGTATCGAAAGTAAAAAAATGGCCCGATTAATACTAATAATAGTATAATCGCGGTCTTCATCGCCTTTTAAGGCTTCCAAAAAAAGTTGAAAATATTTGTACATGAAAAATAATTGTTCTTAGTGTAAAATCGTAAATCATGAAAAGGAAGGGGCGATTTATCGAACAATCATTTTGTACATAGTTTGCTTATTTTTGTGCAAAATTAGATTTATTTTAACTTGAATTCCAAAAAAATATTCATCAAAAGAAAATATTTGCTCAAAATATTTTCTTTTTATAACTCATTTTGACTTAACAGCCTTATTTTTGACAATTCATCTAAACTCAAATTATGAACCATTCTGTTGACGAAGTTCCAAAGATTTCCCTCCCTGAAGCTCTTATACCGGTAATATTTCTTATTTCTTTATTAGCTTTTAATGTTTTTGTTTTTGGAGATAGTGCTGTCTCAGGGTCTAATCAATTTGTATTGATTTTAGGGGGAGCTGTGGCAGCTTTAGTTGGCTTCAGAAGGAAAATAACTTTTAAGGCAATGATGGAATTTGTATCAGAAAATATTAAATCCACTATCTCTGCTATTCTCATTTTGCTATTTGTAGGTGCATTATCTGGTACATGGTTAATCAGTGGTATAATTCCCGCTATGATTTATTATGGATTACAAATATTGAATCCTACCATTTTTCTGCCCGCCTGTGCAATTATTTGTTCGATAATTTCCATAGCTACCGGAAGTTCCTGGACTACTTCGGCGACTGTTGGAATTGCCTTAATTGCCATAGGTGATTCACTAGGCTTTAATTCCGGTATGGTGGCGGGTGCAGTAATATCAGGAGCTTATTTTGGCGATAAACTTTCGCCTATGTCTGATACCACTAATCTGGCACCTGCCATGGCTGGTACCGATCTTTTTACGCACATAAGGTATATGACTATCACTACTGTGCCTTCCATGATCGCTACACTTATTTTCTTCTCTGTGTTGGGCGTATTTCAAAAAGGTACAGGTAATGTGGATACAAATGCTACATTGGCTTCCATAGATTCACTTTTTTACATTAGCCCGTTGTTGTTTATCGTTCCTTTAGTCGTGATATTTTTGATAATTAAAAAGACAGATCCTTTGATTGCTTTGTTTCTGGGGGCTATTCTGGGGGCTGTTTTTGCTTTAATTTTTCAAAAAAATATAGTTACACAAGTTGGTGGAGGCTCCGAGTTTAGCTTTACCAATTCCTATAAAGGGATTCTCAATGCCATTACTGTTCCTACAGAAATTTCTACGGATAATTCTCAGCTGGCTGATTTATTTAAATCAAAAGGTATGTCGGGAATGTTAAGCACTATATGGTTGATTATATGTGCCATGGTATTTGGCGGTATTATGGAGGCAATAGGTGCTTTACACGCAATTTCAGGTGCTTTATTACGCATGGCTACCAGTGTTTTCGGTCTATTTGCAAGCACAGTTGGAAGTTGTCTGGCTTTGAACATTACCGCATCTGATCAATATTTGGCTATTGTGGTACCAGGGAAAATGTTTTCAAAAGCTTTTAAAGATAAAGGATTGGCCCCGGAGAATTTAAGCCGTACACTGGAAGATACTGGTACGGTTACAAGTGTATTAGTTCCATGGAATACCTGTGGGGCATATCAATCTCAGGTTTTGGGAGTAGAAACCATGAGTTACCTGCCTTATGCATTTTTTAATTATATAAGCCCTTTAATGACCCTGTTTTTCGCGGCTTTTCACATAAAAATTAAAATGTTAACTAGTAAAGAAGTATGACCAATTCAGAAATAGTGGACGTTATAGAATTGAGTGGAAAGCTCTTGGAATTACACGATAAAGATGCAAACCGAGCAAAGCTTTATGGTTCTTTGGCGTATAACCTGGATAGATATGAAGGGAATTTGGCAGAACTTCCTAAAAATGAATTGCAAAAAATAAGGGGTGTTGGCCAGGCAATGTCATCTACTATTTCTGAGATTATTGAAAATGGTACTACCGAGGAACTTGAAAATCTCATAGCATATACTCCGGAAGGTGTCCTCGAAATGTTTAAAGTTAAAGGAATTGGAGTAAAAAAGATCAAGCAACTTTGGAATGAGCTTGGTATTGATAATTTAAATGAATTAAGAATTGCTTGTGAAAATGGGAAAATTGCTCAGACCAAAGGCTTTGGCGAAAAGACTCAGGTATCGATTCTGGAATCATTAGCTTTTTTACAAGCTCAAGCCGGTAAATTACGCATAAATAAGGCTCATGAATTAGCAAATGAAATTCTTGCAGACCTTAAGACTCTTGGATTCGATGCCAAAATTTGTGGTCAGGTAGTTCGTAATAATGAGACTGTTGATAAAATTTCGTTTCTAATATTTGAAGCCTTAAAAGAAAAAAATAAGCTTCCCGAATCTTTTATTGAAAATTATCAGTTTTCATCACCAAATATTTGGCGGGGCAATTACGCTAACGAGAAGGTTGAAATTGAATTGATTTTTGTTCATAAAGAAGATGAAATAAAGGAAACCTTAATTAATAATAGCTCAGTATTTCATTTGGCTTTTAAAAATGAAAGAAATGAAAGCTTTTATAAAGTAATTAATTCGGCGACTTATAACGCAGAAGAATCAATATATGCTTCTTTTGGTTCTAAATGGATAGTACCTGAAATGAGGGAAGGCCTACAAGAGTTTGAATGGATAAAAACGCATGACAATACAGATCTTATAAGCTGGGAAGATCTAAAGGGCTCAGTTCATAATCATTCCACCTATTCTGATGGAGCTTTTTCACTTAAAGATATGGCCGATTTCTGCCAAAATTTGGGCCTGGAATATTTTGGGATTGCAGACCATTCACAAACTGCAACTTATGCCAGTGGCCTATCTCCGGGAAGATTAATTCAGCAAATGGAAGAGATTGATAAATTAAATGCCGATTACGAGGGGTTTAGAATTTTAAAAGGTACGGAATCGGATATTCTGGGTGATGGATCTTTAGATTATGATTCGGAAATTCTTAAGCAATTGGATTATGTGGTGGCTTCTGTTCATGCTAATTTAAATATGGATTTAGAAAAAGCTACTTCTCGCATAATCAGAGCCGTCGAAAATGAATATACTACTATTCTGGGGCATCCTACTGGACGCTTACTGCTTTCAAGAAAAGGGTACCCTTTAGATTTTAAGAAAGTTATTGATGCGTGTGCTGCTAATGAGGTCATAATGGAAATCAATGCCAGTCCTTATCGCCTCGATTTAGATTGGAGATGGATTGCTTATTGCCTTGAGAAGGGCGTGAAGTTGTCTATAAATCCAGATGCACACCATACCAATGGATTTGCAGATATGAAATGGGGAGTTGCCGTTGCAAGAAAAGGAGGACTTACCAAAGATATGACCTTTAACGCCTTAGGTTTAAAAGAAATAACTTCTTATTTGAATATAGTTTAAAGTAGCTTGTTGATTATTTCTTCAACCGAAATTCCTTCGGCTTCGGCTTTAAAATTCCGAACAATTCTGTGTCTTAATGTTGCGGTAGCAACTGCTTGAACATCTTCTATATCTGGTGAGTATTTTCCATTAATTAATGCATTGCATTTAGCAGCTAATATAAGATTTTGAGATGCTCTTGGGCCTGCACCCCATTCCAGAAACTTTTCAGCTTCTTGGGATGAGCCAGGCTTTCCTGCTCTCGTTTTATGTACTAGTTTTACAGCATACTCTATTACATTATCTGCCACCGGTACGCGTCTTACTAAATGTTGGAAGTACTTGATTTCTTCGCCATTTAAAACCTGATTAACCTTTTGCTTGATATCGGAAGTTGTATTTTTAACAATATCCAACTCCTGCTGGAAACTAGGATAATCTAAAGAAACCATAAACATAAAGCGGTCTAGCTGTGCCTCTGGAAGTGGATATGTTCCTTCCTGTTCGATAGGGTTTTGAGTAGCAAGTACAAAAAACGGAGTGGGTAATTCGTGCTTTTCACCAGCTACAGTTACTGAATATTCTTGCATAGATTCTAGCAGGGCCGATTGAGTTTTGGGTGGAGTTCTGTTAATTTCATCGGCAAGAATAATATTGGCAAAAATTGGCCCCCTGATGAACCGGAAATTACGCTCATTATCCAAAGTTTCTGATCCTACTATATCGCTTGGCATTAGGTCAGGTGTAAATTGAATACGGTTAAAATCCAAATCAAGTGCGGATGAAATAGTTTGAATCAACAATGTCTTGGCTAAGCCGGGTACACCGACTAATAGACAATGTCCTTTACAAAAAATAGCTGTAAGCAATAATCTTACGGTTTCATCCTGCCCAACTATAACTTGTCCAATTTCTTTTCGTAATTTTTCGTAATTTTCTTTTAATGCTTCAGCAGCTTCTACGTCAGATTTGAAGTTTAGATTTGCCATTTATCAGGATTATTGTTCAAATAATTTACAAGTGTTATATTCCGGGTCGATTTTGATAAATACTTCAGCTATTGCATCCTTGAACCATTTATCTATTTCAGAATTTTTTTTGTCCATCAAAGCATAATCTTTTAGCTTTTCATAATCGTCTTTCAGATTTGCCTTATGTGGGTTGTATTTTTCTTTAATGTAAAGTAAACGCATGCCGGTTTTCCCATCTGCTGCCCGATATGGCAAGGGAGCAGATACCGTGCCAACCTTCATGGTGTCAACAGTGAAATAAAGATTGGGTTCCATGCTTAAATCTAATGGCATTTTATTGCTTCCGGATGGATCCTGCATAATACCACCAGAATATTTGGAGTTTTCATCTTCACTGAAAAGCTTGGCGGCTTTTTCAAATTTCAAACTGTCTTTTATGATTTCATTTCGCAAACTATCCAAAAAATGAGTGGGTTCCGACATATCTAATCGGCTATATTCAGGTCGTAATAAAATATGTCTTGCATGGTATTCCTGACCACGAATATCCAAAGTTTGAATTAAGTGAAACCCAAATGAGCTTTCAACTACATCCGACATTTCATTTGGAGCCATCTGCATGGCAGTCGCTTCGAATTCCGGAACCATTTGGCCCCTTTTGGCCCATCCTAAATCTCCGCCATATTGTCTTGAACCCTGATCCTCCGAATATTCCATTGCTAATTTTTCGAAGGATTCTCCCTTCTCAACCCTGGTTTTTAAATCCTTGAGACGTGCAATTAAATCAGATTTTTGGGAAGGTGTTAACTTTCCGAATCGTACTATCTGTCCTACAATTACTTCAGATGGTATGGTTGGCAAACTATCTTTTGGTATTTGATTAAAGAACTTTTTTACTTCAAATGGAGTAACCTTTGATGTCTCTGTAATACTTTCCTGCATTTTTTGAGCAGTTAGCTGTTCTTTAACCTGCTGCCTAACTTCACTCTTTAGGGTTTCCAGAGATTTATTGAACTGCTCGACAATGTTTTTCTCACTGCCATAAATACGTACCATTTCATCCATTCTACCATCCAACTGGCCTTCAACCATATCTTCGTCTACTATCACAGAATCAATTTCTGCTTTAGCAACAAGCAATTTTTGTACTGCCAAAGATTCCAAAGCTTGGCACCGATCTATGGGTTGATTTTGTGCTTTTGATCTTACTACCAAAGTTTCAACTTCGGATTTCAGTATGTAGTAGTTGTCAATTTTAGCAACAATTTTATCCAGATTCTTACTTGTCAGTGGTTGGGCTAAAGATTTGTTAAATGCTGTAAGAATTAAGATCAGAATAAAGCTTTTTAGAAAATGCATAAGAAGGTTTTCTACTTTTTAAAATTTTGCAAATATAGGCTTTCCAGTATGGAATCATTAAGTTCGACAGGATATTTAACGGATAATCTTTCGATAAGTTGTTCCGTTAATTGATTTTGATAGGCATTTATCACTTCAGATCTGCACTCTTTCAAGGTTTTAAAACGTGACGGATTAATTTTATCAACAAAAATTAAATGAAAATTACTACCTTTTTTAATTTGATATTGTCCTTTTACCCAGGCAAATGTATCAAGTAATTCATTTTCTCCCCTTTGAACATTAAGTTTTTCATATTTAATTAAATCTTTATTATCACTGTTAATTATTTTTGAAATATCAGACTCATCATTAGAGAAAAACTGAATACTTAAACGTTGGTTTTTTGACCAATCGAATCGGTCAATTGGTTTGGTATTTTTATAATCCACTTCTAAAATGCGATTAGGTTTCAGACCATTCTCCGCCAAATATGATTTAACTTCTTTCATTCTTAAAGCTGAAATTCCCGGTACCTCATTTACATCAGAATGACCGCCAATTTCTACAAGATATCCTGGGTTTTTCATCATCAATATTATTAATCCGGCAAGTCGTCTCTTATCCTCAATTGCGAGTTCAAAATTATTTTTGGTAAAAGTGATTGGATAAATTCCTCTTTTTAATCGGTATGGTTTGCCATTATTATAAATTTCAATGAATTCATTTATCGCACTGGAATCTTTTGAACTGATAATTTGAATATCTGCATTTTCGGGTATTTGAAATTCAGATAAATGAAGCTCATAAAATTTTCTTTGCCCGGTTGTATCTGCAACAGATTTTTCATAAACCAAATCATTTTTTAATCTACCTGATAATAAATTTAACCTGTAACCATTCATCAATTTGCGAAAATCAGGATTCCAATTTTCGAGTTGATCAATAGCTGACTTTTTAACCAGATTATTTAAATATATCTTATAATAACGGTAAAGCGTCATTTCTGGCGTATAACTTGCCGGACTTAAATCAAATTCCTGACGATCTTCAGCAAAATCTGCAAAATCCGAATTGCTGACTGGCACCCCTGAAATACTTAGAAGACTTTCTGTCGAATTCCTAAATGAAGCCGGGCTTTTCCAGGCTTTTTGAAGAATTTTCGGGTCAGCAATAGCTTTCAACTTATTAATTAAGGAAGCATTTTCCACTACGTTCATCTTTTGCATTAATTTGTTTAGCCGAAGTTCTTCGAGATATTTGCCTCGGGAGTCGGTGGTTACTTTAGATTTAATTTCGTCATATAACTTTGACAACGGTGCCAATTGACCCAACGAATTCATTCGAATAATATGCCATCCGATAGTTGTTTTCACCGGTTTCGAAATTTCTCCGGGCTGCAGGGTAAAAACAGTTTTTTCGAAATTGGCTTCTTCCCTTTGTCCGATTGAAAATGGAGGGAGGTTTCCGCCGGTTTCTTTTGTAACATAGTCATCTGAATATTGATTACAAATTGTTTCGAAATCAGAACCGTTAGAAATTAAATAGTATAAGCTATCTGCTTTATTTTTGGCAAATTCCCATAATTCTTCATTTGGAATTTCATTTACAGCAATCAAAATATGACTTACATTTGCAATTCCACTAAATTCACGTACATCATTCACTCTAATTAAATGATACCCGGCAGGTGAACGAACCGGAAGTGAAATCTCACCTTTTTTGTAGGTATAAGCTGCGTCTTCTATTGGATATACAAGTTGTAATGCAGAAAACCAACCCATATTTCCCCCCAAATTTCGGGTATTTATATCTCCGGAGAATACATGTGCTAAAGAATCAAAGGAACCACCTGAAAGAGCAATATTTCGCACATCCAGAGCTTTTTTGTATACTAGAATGGTATCTTCAGGTAAGGCATCCGGTGAAACCGGAAACAAAATATGTGAAGCATTTATTTCATAATGGAGTCTTTCGTAACTTTTTTCAATCAAATTATTGATTTCAAGTGTGTCAGCTAGAAAGTCACTTGATAATACCTTTTTGAAGGTGTTAATCTGGTCAATAAAATCGGGGTCGCTCGCATACCCCTGACTCTCGGCCTCTAAGGCAAACATAAGTTCTTTTAAATATTCTTGGCTTGCAATTTTAAAAGTGGCACTGTCGTCAACGATATAGGCCTCAAGGCCTTCCACAAGGTCTTTCTCATATATTTTTTTTTCACCAACTTTCCCGACAGCCGCCTCTTCGGCTTCTTGTTGAGTTGGATTATAAACTTTATCTGAACTTGCAATTGCAGGGGGTTTGGTACTGCATGCCAGTAAGCTGAAAATAAAAAGAATTAGAATAGTTATATTTCTGAAATTCATTAGCATTACAAATTCACTCGGTAACGGGACCGGTAAATGGTTTAAACGACGAATTGAAAATTCAAATAAGTAATATTAGCTGATTTTAACAATTTTTAAAGTCAAATAGCAGGTTCTTGTTGAGATAAACAATGAAAACTACCAAGCCCCCAAATGATTTCAGTAGAATCAATTCCTAGTATTTGGTGATTTGGGAAACAACTACCCAGAATATCTAACGCTTTGTCGTCATTTTTCGATCTATATGTTGGAACAATCACTTTTTTATTCGCAATATAGAAATTTGCATAAGAAGCTGGTAATCGAATTCCTGAATCATAAACAGGATCAGGCATAGGCAGCTCAAATATTTCTAATTGTTTTCCATTAAGAAGCCTCATTTTCTTCAACTCTGCTAAATTTTCAGCTAATGGCTTATAGTTTTCATCATTTTTATTTTTTTCGACCACTGCCACTACTTTATCCATTCCCACAAAGCGTATAGTATCATCAATATGTCCATCGGTATCATCACCAGCCACACCTTGGCTTACCCACAATACCTGATCCATACCATAATAATCACACAAATATTTTTCAATTTGCTCTTGATTTAGTTTTGGATTTCTATTTGGATTAAGCAAGCAAGATTTACTGGTGAGAATTGTGCCTGCACCATTAAACTCTACCGAACCACCTTCCATTATTATTCCTGGAGTAATCACTTCAATGTTTAAAGCTTTACCTATTTTTAAGGGAATTTGATTGTCGTCATTGAAAGGCGGGTATTTGCCACCCCATGCATTATAACCCCAATTAATCAAGATTTTTTTCCTTTCGGATTTATGGATTAAAAAGGCAGGTCCATGATCTCTGCACCAACTGTCATTAGTCGTATGGCTGTATAGTTCAATATTGTTTTCAGAAATATTACGTAAATAAAGTTCCTTATTGATAGTGCTTATTAATTCCTCATCTTTGGCATTAATCCTAACTATTTCATCCAAAGCCAGCAATCTTATGAATTCAAAATACGCATCATATATTTTTGAAAATCGATCTTCCCAGGTTTCAACATTATGGGGGA
>JAHEBN010000070.1:11819-20483 GCA_024645245.1 Jiulongibacter sp.
TGCCATTCGGGAGGGAAATAATATCCTTTTTCTTTAATAGTCATTGTTTTCTGAATTGGGCTGCAAAAATACCTTTAAGCTTTGATAAAACTAAAAAGAATTTATTTTTGAGTTCCTGGATAAGTGGAAGTATACGTTTTTTCATCGGAAGACAATTTTTTTGAGCAAAGCTAATTGACTAATATTGTATTTAAATCTAAAATGGATAAAGTGGCTCTTAAGATAAGCGAGACCGAACTGCTGGAAAGAATCCGTAATGCTGATGAAGGGGCTTTTAGTTTGCTCTATAAAAATTACTCTACTGCTCTTTATGGTATTATTTATCGCATATTGAAAGATGAAGACGAAGCCATGGATTTACTTCAGGAGGCTTTTGTTAAAATTTGGAAGAACATTATGCATTACGACCAAAGTCGGGGCCGGCTGTTTACCTGGATGTCTAATTTAACAAGAAATTTAACTATTGACAGGATAAGGTCTGCAGATTATAAAAACCATGAACGGCAAAATTACGTAAGAGATAATAGTATTGCCGCTATTGATGGATTTAAACATAACCAAATAAATACGGATATCATTGGTTTGAAAGGTTCAATAGCTTTTTTATCTGATGAGCATCAATACATTATTAATAAGGTATATTTCGAAGGATTTACTCAGGCTGATCTGGCGGATGAATTGAATATCCCATTAGGTACTTTAAAAACAAGGTTGAGAGCAGCAATAAGTGAACTTAGGAAAAATTTTATATAGGATGGAAAATTTCAGATTGGAAGAGGGTGATCTTGAACTTCTGGCATTAGGTCGATTAGACCAGGAGAAAGAGCTGTATATATATGAATTGTTGGATTCAGATTCTAAGTTAAAAAAGGAGTTTGAAGCAATTCAGGAAGTACTTGAGAAACTCTCATTTGAAAATGGTATTGACATACCTGAAAAATTTGATTTTGAAAAGTTGTATATGAAGGTTAATAAAAAACCAAATGGTATTACTAGGTTTTTGAGAATGTCTTATTTTAAATATGCTGCAATATTTATTGGTATTTTATTTTTGGGATATTTATATAATAGTGGAATACAGACTGGTAAAAAAGATATTTTGGCAGAATCGAAAGTTGCTGTCCCGGATATAGCCGAGGGGAATTCAATTAAAAATCCTATAGGAAATTCAGAAATTGAAAAATTGTTTGATTTTTTAAATGTTGAATTAAGGGAAAAATCCTGCAAAGGGAATTTCAAGAGAACAGAATATTTTCTATCTCAAAATAAATTAGATATTACAGAGTTTGAGAAATATTTGTCTCTGAAAAAAGTACATTGTGATTGTCAGGTACTGTTAAACCTGAGCAATAGATTTCCAAGAAATAATTATCCTCATGGTACTAGGATAACAGATGTTATATCTTTATTAAAACAGTTTAATAATTACACTCCCTTATATATTTACTCTTGTATTTAGGTATTTAGATAATTAATTTAAATTAACCTTAAAAAAATATTAGTTTTTTTAAGGTTAATATTTGTTGATTCTAAATATTTACTTACCTTTGCGGCTCAATTCGACGGAGTATATCTCTTTTTTGAATCTGACGAAGTCGCCTCTTCGCGAAACCGATCTGATTCCGACTGTGATAAAGTTTTGAAACTTTTAAGATTTAAACGGTCTCCGATTCGCATTAAAAATTCAGGAATCGCAAGCAAGGAAACAAGGTTTGTTCCTCATGTTTTTTACAAACCTTACCTTCGTGGTTTGCAGCGAAATAAGCAAGTTGGCCGGGTGTGTCAACCTCTGTGGTGAAATTTTATGAGTTATTTACTTGGATAACTGCAATTTTATCAAGAATTTTGCAGCCCGTTTGAGAAATGACTTTTACAGCGAAATTATTTAATAGACTATGTCTGGAATTATTGGAAAGAAAATTGGAATGACAACTATCTACAAAGATGGTGTCGCTATGCCATGTACTGTTATCGAAGCAGGTCCATGTGTTGTTACGCAAGTTAGAACTCCTGAAACTGATGGCTATAAAGCTGTTCAATTGGGATTCGGTGAGAAAAAGGAAAAAAGAACAACTAAAGCACTTCAAGGTCACTTCAAGAAAGCTAATACTACTCCCAAACGTAAATTAGCAGAATTTAAAGAGTTCGAAGTAGAACTTACTTTGGGTCAAGAGCTTAGAGTAGAAGAAGTTTTTGAAGTTGGTGAGTTTTTAGATGTCTCCGGAAAAACTAAAGGACGCGGTTTTCAAGGTGTGGTAAAACGTCACGGTTTTGCTGGTGTGGGTCAGACAACTCATGGTCAGCACAACAGGGCTCGTCACCCCGGTTCCATAGGAGCTTGTTCTTATCCCGCTCGTGTATTCAAAGGGATAAAAATGGGTGGTAGAATGGGTAATACCAATGTTACTGTTCAAAACTTGAAAGTATTAAATATACTGGCTGATAAAAATTTAATCGTAGTTTCTGGTTCTGTTCCGGGACCTAAAAACTCGATAGTTACATTACACAAGTAATTAATTAAGGTCGATTCCAACGACATCGAAAAAATGGAGTTTTGATATGGAAATTAAAGTGTTAAACAAAGACGGGAAAGAAACCGGGAAGAAAATAAATCTTTCGGAAGAAATTTTCGGAATCGAGCCAAACGAACATGTAATTTGGTTAGATGTAAAGCAGTACCTTGCTAATCAAAGACAAGGAACGCACAAATCAAAAGAGCGTGCTGAAGTAAACCGTACAGGCAAAAAACTTCATCGTCAAAAAGGAACAGGTGGTGCTCGTCACGGTTCAAGAAGATCTCCAATTTATGTGGGTGGTGGTACTGTTTTTGGCCCACGTCCCAGAGATTATAGTTTCAAGCTTAATAAGAAAGTTAAATCTTTAGCTAAAAGATCAATATTGTCTGCACGTGCTGCAGAAGGTAAGATTTTAGTTGTGGAAGATTTTGCACTCTCAGCTCCTAAAACTAAAGATTATGCTGCATTCTTAAATGCACTTAATATTGTGGATAGCAAAAGCTTGTTTATTGTAGATGGTATCGATAATAACTTATACTTATCTGCACGCAATCTTCCAAAAACTAAAGTTACGGAGAAGAACGAGGTAAATATTTTTGATCTGGTAAATGCTGAAAAGCTGATTATTTCAGAAAGTTCACTTCAGTACCTTGAATCAATTTTAATTTAATTACTGCCTTAGGGTTTAGAATACAGAAGATTATGAGCGTTTTAGTTAAACCAATAGTTACAGAGAAATCGCAAGCTGCAAATGCAAAAGGCAAGTATGCATTCGAAGTAGCAATGAAATCTAATAAGATTGAAATTGCTAAAGCAGTAGAAAAAATGTATGGCGTAACGGTTGAGTCTGTTAATACAATCAGACAAATCGGAAAGAAAAAGTCAAGAATGACAAAAGCGGGTGTTTCCAGTGGAAAAACTGCAACTATCAAAAAAGCTCTCGTTACTTTAGCTGAGGGTGAATTAATTGATTTTTACGCTGAATTATAAATTTTATTAAAAAGGTATAGCCACCCCAAGTGTGTGGTTGCAAAATTTAATATAGATGGCTGTTAAGAAAATAAAACCAACGACCCCCGGTCAGAGAAATAGGGTAGCCCCTGATTTTTCAGATATCACTGCCTCTAAGCCGGAGAGGAGTCTTACTACCACCATTCATAAAACGGGTGGAAGAAACAATGAAGGTCACAGAACTGCCCGCTACATAGGTGGTGGTCACAAACGAAAGTACCGAATCATTGACTTTAAAAGAGATAAATTTGATGTAACTGCAGAAGTTACTACAATTGAGTATGATCCAAACAGATCTGCTAGGATTGCTCTGGTAACTTACACAGATGGAGAGAAAAGATATATTATCGCTCCGCAAGGTTTAACCGTAGGCACTAAAATTATTTCAGGAGACATTGTTCCACCAGAAGTAGGAAATGCATTGAGGTTGAAAAATATGCCATTAGGTACAATTGTTCATAATATTGAGCTAAATCCTGGTAAAGGTGCTCAGTTAGCTAGATCTGCCGGTACATATGCTCAAGTATTGGCTAAGGATGCCAAGTTTGTTACCTTAAAGATGCCATCTGGCGAAATGAGGTTTATTTTAGGAGTATGTATGGCCACTGTAGGTTCGGTTTCTAATCCGGATCACATGAACGTTTCGCTGGGAAAAGCTGGTAGAAACAGATGGTTGGGACGTCGTCCAAGGGTACGAGGTGTAGCTATGAACCCTGTAGATCACCCTATGGGTGGTGGTGAAGGTCGTGCATCAGGTGGACACCCTCGCTCACGTAATGGTTTGTTGGCGAAGGGCAAGAAAACCAGAGCTAAAAATAAGTACTCAAATCGTTTAATAATTTCCAGAAGATCTAAATAATTCATAAATGGCTCGTTCGTTAAAAAAAGGACCTTATATCGACTTTCGACTTGAAAAGAAAGTGACAGATATGTCAAACTCTGGCAAGAAATCGGTAATCAAGACCTGGTCAAGAAGATCTATGATCTCCCCTGACTTTATCGGTAACACATTTGCAGTTCATAATGGCAATAAATTTATACCGGTTTATGTAACTGACAATATGGTGGGTCACAAGTTAGGAGAATTTGCTCCTACCAGAAATTTCAGAGGTCACGTTAATAAGAAAGATAAAGGCAAAAGATAATCGGATTACTTTTAGTAATCTATTAAATATATCGAAATGGAAGCAGTAGCAAAACTAAATAATTTTCCAACTTCACCTCGCAAGGCAAGACTGGTGGCTGATTTAATCAGAGGAAAGAAAGTAAGCCATGCATTAGGTATTTTGAGTAGCCAGCCGCAAGCAGCTGCACCGGTACTTAAGAAAGTGTTATTGTCGGCGGTGGCTAACTGGCAAAACAAAAATGAGGATCTGAAGATAGAAGAAGCAGATTTGATTGTTAAAACTATTTTTGTAGATGGTGGTCGTATGTTGAAAAGACTTCGCCCTGCACCGCAAGGTAGAGCTTATAGAGTACGTAAAAGATCCAATCATGTTACGGTGGTAGTTGATAATGTAGTGGCAGAAGTTGTTTCAGAATCAGCACCAATAAGCGAATAAACAATCTAGAAATTTAATACCCGATAAATATTCAAAATAAGATATGGGACAAAAAGTAAATCCTATAGGTTTTAGGTTAGGTTACATCAGAGGATGGGAATCGAGTTGGTACGGTGGTAAAAACTTTGCCGATAAACTAGTTGAGGATAACAAGATTAGAAAATACATCAATGCCCGTATACCGAAGGGTTCGGTTTCAAAAGTGGTTATTGAAAGAACATTGAAAAGAATTACTTTGACGATTCATACGGCTCGTCCGGGGGTGGTTATTGGTAAGGCGGGTGCAGAAGTTGATAAGTTACGTGAGGAACTTAAAAAATTGACCGCAAAAGATGTACAGATCAATATATTTGAAATAAAAAGACCTGAGTTAGACGCTAAATTAATAGGTGAAACTGTTGCTCAACAATTAAGAGCCCGTATATCATATAGAAGAGCGATGAAGCAGGCGATTCAATCAGCAGTAAGAGTTGGAGCTGAAGGAATTAAAATAAAATTAGGTGGTCGTTTGGGTGGTGCTGAAATGGCACGTACTGAAATGTACAAGGAAGGGAGAATTCCTTTGCACACTTTAAGAGCGGATATTGATTATGCAATTTCTGAAGCATTGACAGTTTACGGTATTATTGGTATTAAGGTTTGGGTATTTAAAGGTGAAGTTTACGGAAAACGTGATTTGACACCTGGTGCTGCACCTGCTGAAACTGCCGCGGATAAAAAGCGTGGTGGTGGAAGAGATTTCCCAAGAAATAACGACGAAAAAGGCGGAAGAAGAAGACCAGCCGGCGGTGGTAGAGGACCGAGAAATAAAAAATAAGAATAACCAGGTAGTTTATACCTCATTGATATTTAAGTTATGTTACAACCAAGAAGAACAAAGTTTCGTAAGCAGCAGAAAGGTAGAATAAAAGGTGTTGCTACCAGAGGTCATCAGATCTCATTCGGTTCTTTTGCAATTAAATCATTGGAGCCAGGACGAATTACTTCTCGTCAGATTGAAGCGGCACGTATTGGTGTTACCCGTGCAATGAAACGTGAAGGTCAGGTTTGGATCAGAATTTTTCCTGATAAGCCAATTACTCAAAAACCTTTGGAAGTTAGGATGGGTAAAGGTAAAGGAGCACCGGAATATTGGGTTGCCAATATATACCCGGGAACAGTTTTATTTGAAGCTGCTGGTGTACCTTTGGAGTTAGCGAAAGAGGCACTGCGTTTGGCTGCTCAAAAGCTTCCGGTTAGAACAAAATTTGTAGTTCGTAGAGATTATCAAGCCTAATATAGGTTGTAAAATACGTAAAGAGAATGAAGAAGACAGAATTGAAAGGGTTATCGAAGGAGCAATTGATAAGTAAAGTTGCTGAAGAAAAGGATAGATTGCAGAAGTTGAAATTTGCTCATGCAATTACTCCTATTGAGAATCCAAAAAGAATAACAGAAACCAGAAAGGAAATTGCGAGATTAAAGACTGCTTTGAGTAGTGTTAATCAGTAAAATTTCAATTACACAGACAAATAATATGGCCTGAGAAGGTCGTCAATCTGTATCACAAAATGGAAGAAAGAAAAGTAAGAAAAGAGCGTATTGGTGTTGTTGTTAGCAATAAAATGAACAAATCTGGTGTAATTCAGGTAGTTCGTAAAGTGAAACACCCTAAGTATGGTAAGTTTATGTTAACTACCAAGAAATTTATGTTTCATGATGAAAATGGTGATGCCGGTATAGGTGACACTGTTAAAATTACTGAAACCAGACCATTGAGTAAAAACAAAAACTGGAGATTGGTAGAAGTTATCGAGAAAGCCAAGTAATCGTTTTTTTTCTGGTATTCTGAAATTACTTTCAAAACAGCGTAAAATTTAATATAATGTTACAGCAAGAATCAAGAGCTAATGTAGCTGACAACAGCGGTGCCAAAGAAGTTTTGGTAATTCGTGTGCTTGGAGGTACAAAAAAGAGATACGCAAGTATCGGCGACAAAGTAGTAGTAAGTGTAAAAGCAGCATTATCTTCATCGAATATGAAAAAAGGTACTGTCTCTAAGGCTGTTGTCGTAAGATCTAAAAAAGAAGTAAGACGTAAAGATGGTACATACATCCGTTTTGAAGAAAACGCTGTGGTTTTACTTAATAATAATAATGAGCCAAGAGGTACCCGTATTTTCGGGCCTGTTGCCAGAGAGTTACGTGAAAAGCAGTTTATGAAAATTGTTTCTTTAGCTCCTGAAGTACTTTAATTAAGCAGAATTCATAAGTTCTTTTAAAAATGGAAAGAAAATCAAATAAAAACCAAAAATTGCATGTACGTACCGGAGATACAGTAAAAGTTATCGCAGGTAATGCAAAGGGCAAAGAAGGTAAAGTTTCAGCTGTTTTGATTAAGAAAAACAGGGTAATAGTTGAGGGGGCAAATATGATTAAAAAGCATATTAAACCAAATGCTCAAAATCCTCAGGGAGAAATTCAGGAGGTGGAAGGTACTATTCATATCAGTAATGTTATGGTAGTTGATCCATCTACTGGGAAGGCAACCCGCACTGGAAGAAAATTAAACGATAAATCGAAGCTTCAGAGATACTCTAAAGCGACTGGAAAATTCATCTAATAAAAATAAGTGGGTCGGCAATCCACTAATAAAGGTATGGCAAGGTTAAAAATTAAATATAATACAGAAATTGTACCTGCTTTAAAAGAAAAGTTTGGATACAAATCAGTAATGCAGGTTCCTGCATTGAAAAAGATTGTTATCAATAGAGGTGTGGGTGATGCTACAGGTGATAAAAAATTAGTTGATAATAGTGTAGATGAAATTTCAATAATAGCTGGTCAGAGAGCAATACCAACTTTATCTAAAAAAGCTGTTTCGAATTTTAAACTTAGAGAGAACATGCCTATTGGGGCAAAGGTTACCTTAAGAGGAGAAAGAATGTATGAGTTTTTAGATAGACTTACTACTGTTGCACTTCCACGAGTACGTGACTTCCAAGGTATTAGTGATAAAGGATTTGATGGACGTGGAAATTATACTTTTGGTGTAACTGAACAAATAATTTTTCCTGAGATATCTATTGATAAAATATCTAAAATTCAGGGTATGGATATCACTTTTGTAACTTCGGCCAATACAGATGCGGAAAGTTATGAATTGATGAAATCTTTGGGAATGCCCTTTACATCAGTTAAAAAATAATTAATAATAAGATATAATGGCAAAGGAGTCGATAAAAGCACGCGAGAGAAAAAGAGAAAAGCTTGTAGCCAGATATGCTGATAAAAGAGCGGCATTGAAAGAGGCGGGTGACTGGAAAGGTCTGGATGCACTTCCAAAAAATTCTTCAGCTGTGCGTTTACATAACAGATGTAAACTTACTGGTAGACCAAAAGGTTATATGCGTAAATTTGGTATTAATCGTGTAACTTTCCGTGAGATGGCAAGTAATGGTTTAATTCCAGGTGTAACAAAAGCTTCGTGGTAATTTTTTTTATAAAAAGTTTTAATTACCTTTGCAGCCCAATGGAGAAAGTCACGCCTGTGATACTACTTGATGTTGGCTAAGGTATCCAATATATAAATAATAA
>JAHEBN010000071.1 GCA_024645245.1 Jiulongibacter sp.
ATTCAAATTTCAAACTTCCCCCTTCCGGATCTTTGGAGTCGGAAGCATTGAAGAAAACCTGTAAGGGGGATACACCAAAATACGGCTCGATAAAGGCTGAAATCACTGGTGGCTTATTTGGGTTTTTATCATAGAATATATGGCGTAATTCGTTAATGGAAGGATAGAAATAATTGGTATAGTAAATACTGCCATCCGTGGGATCCTCAGCAAAACAGGTGGGGTGTACATTTTCATTTACCATATCCACCTTATAAGCCTCATTTCGGATATCGAAATGAAAAATCCGAATCCAGCCTTCATAATCTCCATGCATATATGTGTTTTTATAACCCGGAAAATGATCAGTTGAAAGCCACAGCCCGCCAATTGAAGCAGACCCAAAGAAATTATCCCCTTTAAATTGCGGTGAACCAATATTATAAGGTTCGCCATTAATCATAGATTGAGCAAATTGCCCCCTCCATTCCACGGCAGGTTTTATTGCATTTTCAGGAAAATATTTTGGGTCATTAAAAAGAGCATGTTGCAAGCCCACTCCTTCGTAAACCGGCCAACCAAAATTCATTCCGCCTTTGTCAATAATATTAATTTCTTCTCGGCTTGCCCAGCCCACATCTCCCACAAACATCAATCCCGGATTCGCTTTTGCCGGATCACTTTCGCCGGAACCTGGCTTAAACGAAAAACGAAATGGATTTCTCAATCCATAAGCCCAGATTCTGGATCGGGTAGCATCTGGATTTCCAGAATCGAAAAAGGGATTGCCGGAATAGCCCTCTCCTGTTTCCGGATTAATTCGTAATATTTTACCATTCAGTGAATTGAGGTATTGGGAACGATAAGGACCAATATTCTGATCGGCACTGATAATACCCTCGGCAATCGGCTGCTCAACCAAAATGGAATAATTAACATCTCCTGAATGAAAAGGTGGGTCCTTGGCAACAGCACCATCACCTACCGATACCATTAAGGAGCCATCTTTGCCAAAAACAAGTGAACCTATGCCGTGATTATCCATTAGAATGGGAATGGCATTTCTGAAATCTTCGCCGATTATTACTTTTCTGCTTTGTTGGTCAATTGTCTTATTTCGAAGTGTGTATCGCGTTAATCGAGCAATTGTAGCTGATAATTTATCATTTTGAGAAATATCATATGTAGGTAAATTCTTGTTAAAAAGATAATTATGGTCTACGGTATAGAGTACATATATAAATCCATTTGAAAGAAAATCAGGATCTAACGCGAGCCCGTTTAGACCATGATCAAGGTAGTCATATACTTCTTCAGATATATCAAGAAGGAGCGTTTTATCGCCGGTTTTCTTATTTACTTTAAATACTTTTCCTGCTTTTTCCCATACATATAATTGTCCTGACTTATCAAAAGTAAGCCCGGTAGGAATGGTAAATTGGTCGCTTACCACCTCATCAGCGAAACCTGGAGCTTGCGAAAATGAGTAATAAAAAATAAAGTTAAAAAGTAAAAAGAAGTTAAATTTTATGGATTTCCTAAGGTTCACTGTAATTTTCGTTAGATGGGTAAAGTTACTTGATAAGAGAGTAAATAAAATGGCAAAATTGCAAACATAAAGTCATAACTGTTTAACAACGAATTTTCTACTACAGGTATTCCACTTCCTATTCTTTTTGTGTCATTCGCCCTTTTTCATTTCCTCTTTTAAGATGGTATTAACATCTACTTTTGCATTTAGGAGTAAATAAACGGCCGCCCCCTTTTCCCGGGAAAAAAGGTCTTTTACCTCACCAATCTTTATTACTTTTTCGAAAAACGGCTGTTCCCGTTTTCTTTCCTTATCTGTATCATCCGGGTCTTGCACCAGAATTACATTTTGAATTGGCTTTTCCAGCGAAAACCAGTTTATGTAGTCTGCATTGAAGGTAACAGCTTTTAGATTCTTATTTTTTGAATAAAAATTGATAGCTCCGGCTTCGCCGTAATTGTCACATAAAATCAATGTTTGTTCTCCTTTGGATAATAATACGGCGGCAGAATCAACTAATGAGGCGAGTTCTTTCCAACCCAGCATGTCGGCAAAATCCTGAGGTAAGGTATGATCTTTACCATCTTCCCATCTGGCAAGTCCGTATTTTTGATATTTAGGTAAAATCTGATCGATATCGTCCGGGGCATAAACAGGGAAAACAATTCTAAAAATTAAAGCAAACATAATTATCGGAATGATTACCAAAAGGGGTCTAAGCCACTTTTTCCAGCCATTTTTAAGAGCCATTTCCAGGTATACAGCACCAAAAGCCAGGTATACCGGATAGATACCTACGGCGTAGTAACCCTTAGCCTTCAGGTAAATAAATAAGGAAAGTATGAAAACCAAAGACCAGAAAAATAAACGGTATTTCTTAAAAGGTGGAAATACCAACAAAGAAACAATTCCGACGAGTAATACATAAAAAGACCCGATAAAAAACAAAAACTGTTCTTTTACAAAATTCATCCGATCCTGATTAATCAGTTGTTTTTCAGCCAATTGTTTCATGTGATGAAGTACTGGAAAATCATTTTGAAACTGCCAGATCAGGTTGGGCAAAATCAGCATTAAGGCTAAGCCGGCAGATAGGTAAAATGCCTTTTTAGTGAAAATTTTTCGATGAGGAGATAATACCAAAGCAGGGACAAAACCAATAAAAAGAAAAACTATGTTGTATTTATTCAGAAAACCTAGTGCAAATGCAATTCCCAGATAGAACAGGTATTTCGTATTTTCAGAATTGAGGTATTTTATAATCAGGTAGAAGCAGCTTGTCCAGGCAAGAATATCAAAAGAATTGGGTTGGTAGAGCATATTCAAACGTATCAGGCTGGAAAAAACCAGTGCCGTACTTCCCAAAATCAAAGCATAAATTCCCCCTTTAAGTTCTTCTATGGTTTTCCAAACTACGATCAAGGTAAGTGCACCAAATAATGCCGGAAAGAACTTCACCCAAAATTCAGTATTTCCCAATTGGAATATAATCCAGGAAATCCAGGAAGTGAATGGCGGTACCGAAACATAGCCCCAAGCCAGATGCTGACCCTGATCCAAATGCAGGTATTCGTCGCGATGCAGCTGATATTCCGGATCTATTACCTGATACTGCAGAAGGAATTTGACAAGTATAAAAAGAAGTAATATTCCGTATTTTTTTGGCATCCGTTTAAATTGATTTTCAAAAATAAAAAAGCTCCTCTAAACTTAATTTTATTATGTGATAAGTGGTGGGTAAATGAAATTTTCTTTTCATTTCTATAAAAATTCCTCCGTCTATCTTTGTGTCTTTGAGCCCCTGTAGCCTTAAAAAAATAAAATCTTAGCCACGGAGGCTCGGAGGCACTGAGTTTCACTTTATTAATTCGAGACAAATCGAACTCCGTGTATCTTCGTGTCTTTGAGCCCCTGTGGAAATAAAAAATACATTCTTAGCTAGGAGGCTCGGAGATACACTGATTTACTTTAAAAGTCTTTTTAAAATAGTTACCGCTTCGCTCAATTCCTGCTGGTTTGAAGAGGCAAAACCAAGCCGGATAGAATTCGAGAAATTCCCTTTTTGCACCGGATCCGTAAGATACAATTCCTGTTTAGATGCATTTTTCACAAGCTTTGGCAAATCAATTTCTGAATTAAAATGTGTCCAAACTGACATCCCGCCAGCGGGTATTTCGAAGTTTATAGATTTACCTAACTCATCATGTAACAAGTCACAGAAAAAATCCCTTCTCTGCTCGTAAATTTTCCTGTTTTTCCTAAGGTACCTTTGGATTACACCCATCGAAAGTAACTCGGCTAAAGCGAGCTCCAATAAATTATCTCCCTGCCTGTCCATCAGTCGGCGTAACTTGGCCATGTAGTCAATCTGTTCTTTACTGGCAACTAAATAACCCACGCGAAAAACCGGCGAAATGGCTTTGGTAAAAGAACCCGCATAAAGTACCCGATCACCGTGCTGCGTAGAGCCCAACGGCATTATCGGATGGCTGTGGTAATGAAAATCGTAATCGTAATCGTCCTCAAAAATCATAAAACCATATTTCTGAGCAAGTTGAAGCAACTTTAACCGTCGGTGAGCCGGCATAATAACCGTGGTAGGATATTGATGATGTGGCGTTAAATAAAGCATTTTTATTTTTTGCGAAGCACATATTCGCTCCAGATCTTCCACATTCAGGCCTTCCTCGTCCACTTTTACATATTGTAAATCCGCACCAAAATAACTGAAATTAATATTGGCACTTTCCCAATTGAGCTCAGGAACAGCTACCCCATCCCCTTTTTCCAAAAAAGTATGTATACTCAAATACAAGGCTTGTGTAACTCCACGTGTAATTAATATCTGATCGGGAATAACCTGCATGCTGCGGGTTTCGGCCAGGTAAATAGCCATTTGCTCCCTTAAAAACCGGTTGCCTCGGGTGTCACCATAGGCAAATTTCGGATACAAATTCCCCTGCATCAATGCAGTTTTATAAGCCCGACCCAATTCCTGAACGGGTGCCAGCCTGGGATCAGGCAAGCCATCGTCTAAATGATAATGCTCTGTTGTGAGTCGAATATTTCGGTTAATTACCTCCGGTACAGGGAATAATTCTTCTTTTTTCGATGGTGGATTTTTGGTCTGTAATTTTTCAACTACCTGTGTAGGTATTGAATGAGCCACATAAGTTCCGCCACCAGGTATTGTGTGTAACCATCCCTGGCTTTGCAATTCTTCTATGGCAGCAACCACGGTTTTTCGATGCAGATTTAACTTTTCAGCCATAACTCGACTTCCCGGCAATCGCATTCCGGCATTTAAAATACCAGAGCCAATTTGGTCCATCAGTTGATCTGCTATTTGCCTGTACACTGGTTTGCTGTCTTCTTTGTCAATATTTAACAGGTCTAAAATCATAATTGGACTATCTATTTTCTACATTCTGGACTATTCTGATACTCCGGCAAATATATAATTTTGTACTATAAAAATGTATAAAACCGGAAAAATGAATATCAAAACCGCTGAAAACAAAGAAGATATAAGCAGTTGCTACCAAGCCATGCATGCTTTGCGACAAAATATCGCTTTAGCCGATTTTCTTTCGAGAATCGATGTCATGCAAACAGAAAAATACCAGCTCATTTATATCGAGGATGAAAATAAAGTGGTGGCTGTATGCGGTTTCCGATCCGTAACCAGTTTGTACGAAGGTGCCTTTATTTATATCGACGACCTCTCCACCCTACCCGATTATCGGGGAAAGGGATACGGTTCAGCTTTGTTTGATTATGTAGTGGAAAAAGCACAATCCGAAGGATTGAAAGCCATACATCTGGATTCGGCACATCATCGCTATGATGCCCATCGCTTATACCTGAATAAAAAAATGAATATAGTTTATCACCATTTCAGACTCGAATTATGAACAGAAAAACCGAAAGAACAACCCCAAGCCGTAAGGCAAACGAAAGAGCCAAATACGATGATGAACACATTTATTCCATACTCGATGAAGCACTTTTTTGTACCATAAGCTATGCCGAGGGCGGGCAGCCATTTAGTATTCCGCAATCTTTTGTACGCATAAATGATTATATCTATCTGCATGCTTCGGTTGGCAGCCATTTTATTCGCACCATTGCCGATGGAAGACCCTGCTGTATTACCATTATGCTTGCCGATGAGTTGGTAGTTGCCAAAACAGCCTTGCACCATTCGGTGAACTATCGCTCGGTGGTAATATATGCGAATGGCGAATTATTAGAAACCGATGATTTGAAATACCTGGCATTCAAAAACCTGACGGAAAAAATAGTACCGGGCAGTTGGGATTACCTGATACCCATGGACAAAAAAGACATGGATCGCACATCAGGCGTACGTTTTTCTCTTGCCGAAGCCTCTGCCAAAATACGACAAGGCCAACCCGGCCATGTGGAAGAAGAAAATGATTTTCCGATCTGGACCGGACTTATTCCTATAAAACCACTTCGCCAGCAGCCTGTGCCGGATGAAGCCGGTAGTAAGATTCCTTTGCCAAAACATTTGTATTATTGATTCATTCTTGTTTTGAAAAAAAACGGGTAATTTGCATTTACACAATCAGCGTAAATGATCAAATCCAGGAGGAAATTCTTAAGTCAACTTAGTATTGCCGGCTTAAGTTTATCGGCATTACCGGAAACATTTGCGGGTCAGGCAGAAAAAAACGACCCGCAAGGTTTTACCTTTTTATTTCAAGGCGACTCGATAACCGATGGAAATCGAACCCGTAATAAGGACTGGAATCATATTCTTGGCCATGGCTTTATGTACCTCATTGCCAGCAAACTGTATTTTGAAAATACCGACAAAAACTTACTATTTATAAACCGGGGAGTTAGTGGAAATAAAATCACCGACCTCGAAAAAAGATGGCTGCCGGATACACTTGATTTGAAACCGAACGTGCTAAGTATACTTGTTGGTGTAAACGATGCACATTCGGTGGTAAGGAACCAAAACCCGGAGAATGAGCAGGTTTTTGAAGAAAGCTATCGAAGAATACTTAAGCAATCTCTTGCCCAAAATCCCGATTTGATTCTGATTTTATGCGAACCTTTTGTGCTTCCTGTGGGAAATGTAAATAATGATATTGATTTGTGGTATACTGAAATTAAAAAACGCCAACAAATAGTAAAAAAACTAGCATTGGAATTTAAAACCTTGTTTATTCCTTTTCAATCAGTTTTTGACAAAGCTTGTGAAAAAGCCCCGGCAGATTTCTGGAGTTGGGACGGCATCCACCCTATGCCCGCCGGACATGAATTGATGGCCAGAGAATGGATCCGGATAGTTGGGAAAAAGATCAACTTCTAGGTAAAGGCCCTGATCATCAGGAATTCTTATAAAAGTACAAAATCCCGAATGCCAATATTATTAGAAGCACCCAAAACAAACAGCCCATTCCCAGAAACCGAAATGAAATCTTTTCCTTTTTCCATTTATCCACTTGTTTCAGGTATGGATTCCCCTCTTCCCTTTTATCTAAATCTTTCATCTTGGTTTTAACATAAAAAGTTTTTTACTCAATAATGAATTTAAGTCGGTTGGACTCACTTTTAAACTTCTTTGATGATCTGATGCATAATAATAAAGACCGGTAGAGCTGCCTTTTATTTTTGCCTTTCCCGAGCCCAGATAAATAATTTCCACCCCATTTACTATTTTCGGATTATCAGGTAATACATCAATTATTAACTTTCTTTGAGGCCCCACTGTCCCGCAACACGTATTATTATTTGATTTCATAATATTATTCGATTTCTTGGTAATTTGAATTATTAAAAGATTCTAAAATAAATTGAATAATGGAAGCTCCTCCACTGGAGGCAAGTATCAGAAAAATCAACTCTATCGTAAATCGAAAATATAGAACACAAAAAAGCATGGCAGACCATACTGCAAAGCAATGAAAGCATTCGATTACTTTTTCAATTTTCAGGCGATAAAATATTTTCCGTACAGCTATCAAGATACCAAAAGGTCCATTTTCAAAGCAGATAAACCGGGAGAATCTCCAAACCACTAATATGATCAAGAGTAAATTGGAAATACTAAATTGTGCTTGCACCAACATTATGATTCAGAGATTCTTTTGACTAATTAATTTAACACAAACCTGCCGGAGGACAAGGCCCTTGGATGTTCCATCCAAAAGGAGCTTGGACATTAAATAAGGTGGTTGATCCAAACATACATTTCAAAGACGCACTGACACCCAGGCCGTAGGTACAATTACCACCCGAGCCTGTTCGTCCAAATCCCGCAACACCGGTAATTTGAGCTACGCAACTTGCACATTTTGTAAAACCGAGAATGGAACCACAAACCTGTGCACTTGCCTGGCCCCAAACCGTAGCACCGCAACAAGTTATCCGGTAGCCAACATTGACATCGACTGAAAAACTCAGACTTGCCAGTGTAACCTTCTTGGTACAGGTTTTGAATGGATGTCTCCAAGAAGGGCACCAGTAAGTAATATTAAAACTTAAGGAAAAACTTTTACCAAAATGCTTGGTAAAACTACCTTGAGCAAATGGCTTTGAACATAGATCCGGGATAGGAAAATGAATGTACTCTGTTAAAGGTAAAACCTCATTGATTGTAACCAATCCGCCGGTTGCTACCGTGGCCGGTACAGTATCTCCCACATTCTGTAAGGCTTCTGCTTTGCTTGACATCGTGGCGATGTTATTAAAGCTGGATTTTGTGTGGGTTAAAATTTTAGCTTGCTCATCCATGTCGGCTTCAGACATATCAAGCCCACCCATTTTATAAGCCCTTTTTGCGTCTTCCAACATTTGCTTCCACTCAAGATTTACTTTTTTCTTATCCGCCTCTGTTCTGGCATTTTTCAACAAAAGTTGGTATTCCGATTTCATTTTAGAATACTCCAAAGTGGTAAGTGCAGTGAATAACACAGCGGTTATTTCTTCCGGACCCATTTTTTGATTCTTAATGGCTTCTGCAGTAGGCGTAGTACTGTTGCTTATTCTTTCAATTTGACTCAAATTTTGGGTAGAAAGCTTAATTGCCTGAATCTTATTCATTTTCGGCTCTTCGATCTTGTCGAGCTTTATACCTTTCGCCCATTCTTCTCTTTTCGAAGTTATTACATTCAGGTTTGGCACTTCATTTTTAAGCGAAACATCAATCATCCTGACCTTACCAATCATTTTAACTGACTGTGCATCTGATAGTTGTTTCAGTTCAATTCTTTTTGTTGTTTTCATGATATAAAAGTTTTTTATTAAAATTTGAGTGGTGAAATTAGAATCGATTTATTTCAAAAACACATGATTGTGCTCAAAACGGGTAGTAATACCGGGGCAAAAAGGGGTATTCACATACAACAAAGGTATTTCTACCCGGGTAGTATATTCCCTTAAAAAAATGCTGTTTTTATGCATTTTCTACTACCTAAAAGTGACTTAATAAAATTATTCTTTTATTAAAATACTGCGTAAAATCATGGATTATGGAATGGTTATATCATATTTTTTTATTGAAAGAATATGAAATTTTATACTGTAGAAAAAAACACAGCAAAGTTGAAATGATAAAAGAAACCCTGAATTTCAGCATATCAAAAAACCGGGCTATGTTGACTACAGGCAATGCCACTGGCCTGCGACAGTGGCAGTAACTAAATAACTACTACAATGAAAACTTACACTAAAGTGACGATTTTAATTTTAGCACTTTTCACTTCTTTTCTTGCTTCAGCACAAAGATTCGGTGTAAAAATAGGAGGCAATATGTCAAAAATTCATATGAATGATGATCTCGATTTTTTCGACAATGGTCCTCAATTCAAACCTGGCATACACCTTGGAATTACTGCCGAAAAAAGTATTACGGATATGTTTGCAATTGAAGCTACTCCCATCCTAAACATGAAAGGATACAGCATTTCAGAAAACTACAAAGACAATGGTTTTGATTACAAACTTAAAGGTGGCTCCACATTGTTTTATGCTGATTTACCAATTAATATTAAAGCCTATTTTAATGTTTCTGAATACAAAGTATTTGGTGCTGTTGGACCTTATGTAGGAATGGGGCTTTCCGGTAAAACTAATTACAAATACACTTACGGTGATGAATCCGAATCAAATTCAGATACAATTAAATGGGGTAATGACTCAGACGCCGACATGAAACGACTTGATTATGGAATGCAAATCGGTGGAGGTGTGGAGATTAACAAGATGCAAGTTGGCCTGTTTTTCACCCAAGGATTGGCTAATCTGACAACCGATAGTGATGGTAGCAATAAAATAAATAATCAGGTCATAAGCATAAGCTTAAGTTACTTTTTGAAATAGGTCAGGTTTATTGTTAAAAAGGCTTTTTTTCTAAAAACGAAGAAAGCCTTTTTTTTATTTCTAAATAGATTTCAAGTAATGCCGGGAGATGATTATGATTTAGATTTAATTATTTTTAGCTATTGTGATACAAAAACTGTAGATTAAAAATCAATACATTTAGTTAAAAATATCCTACCAAACTTAATATGAACTTTAAATCAATTTCTTCGACAATTTCAAAAAATACGTTGATCACATTAATTCTGTCAATTTTTATTTTTAACACATTTGCTCAAAACAATTCAAAAATAAAGAATGCCGAAAAACAGGTAATCGCATTGGTAGCAGATTATGCATTGTCAAGAGAAACCAGAGATACTCTTTTGTTGCGAAGCATTCTGACACCAGACATTGACCAGTTGGTATCATCCGGTATCTGGCGAAATGGAATTGATGAATCATTATCGGGTATGTTGAAAAGTTCTGAAAATAATGCTGGCAAAAGAACCCTTATTGTTGAAAGAGTTAGATTTTTAAATACCAAAACAGCCATTGCCGACGCCCGATATGAAATCGAAAACCAGGATGGTACTTCAAGAAAAATGTGGAGCACATTTATAGCCATTCAGTCCGATAACAAGTGGAAAATTTCAGCCATACGAAACATGTTACCAGCGAAAAACTGAACTTATTTTTTTTCACTTAAAATCAAAAGTGCCTTAACATATCCTTCACACCGTATAATTAGTAAAATCAATAAAATTTGATTCATTTCGCATAGTAAATAGTAAGTCGGGGAAAGAATAAATGAATAATGACACCCGAAACTTCGTTAATTAATAAAGTAATTATTTGAAAAATATGAAAAAGAAACTGCTTATCCTTATTCAACTAATCCTTATTTCCGGATTTGCTGTTGGTCAGTCGGCCGATACCTTAGTGGCACGCTATATTCAGGCTACCGGCGGAACAGAGGTATATGATAACATTAATAAATACGCAATACACCTTCAGGGTAATGAGTCGAATGTGCCTTATGAATCCGACCTCGCCGTATCGCTAACAGCAAAAAAAGTATTGAAAACCCGTACGGTGCTTTCGCGTAAATTTCTTTACCAATTAGATGGAACACAAGCTAATTTATATATCCCTACAGGTGGCTTAAATCGTTCCAACAGCTTCCAAAGTCAGAAATTGAGTGACTTTGAAAAATCGAAATTAGACCTTGAACTTAAAGACGGCCTATTGCCTTTCAAGGATTATCAAACCAAAGGATATAAGGCCAAAGTAATTGGCCCCAAAACAGTAAATAAAGAAAGCTGTATTCTAGTGGAATTCAGTAATGGAGACATTACCCGAAACTACTGTTTTTCTTCCAAAACCAACTTAATTGTTCAGGAAGATCTTACCTATGCAAATGGAGAAAAAGTAATTTTTATTTATACGGCTTATGCTAAATTAGATAATGGGCTTCTTTATCCATCCGATGCTGATATGACCGAGGCTGGAAAAACCAGAAAAATAGTTATTATATCCAAAATTAACGATATTCCAGATTCTGAATTTGCAGTAAAATAATTTATATGTCCCGGTTTTGGAAAGTTTTGGCCATTATCTGCGTCACCGGCATTTTGTCGGTGTTTGCATTTATTACTTATCTGATAACTCCTTCCGGACAGCATTTTGTTACCAAACGGGTAAATAATTATTTAGCGAACAAAATAAAATCTTCATTTACAATCGGGAATATAGAATACCAAATCCCGGATTACATTGAAATTAAGGATATATATTTAACTGATCAGTCCGGTAAAACATTGCTCACAAGTAAAAAGCTCCGTGTGGATCTGGCTATTTGGGATTTAGCACAAGGGAATGTTCATATTGATAAAATTCTGATAGAAAATACGCAGGCTGATGTTTATCGGAAATATCCTGACCAGGTCTTTAATTATCAGTTTCTTTTAGATGCTTTTTCAAGTACTGGCGACACTTCTGGCATAGGTACGCAAATGGAAATCTCCATAAACGAAGTGCAAATAAAAAACCTAAATCTAAGTTACCTGGATAGTTATGCCGGCTTGCATCTAAAATCTAAAATTGGTAATGGAATTGTTACATTCAATCAAATTGATTTAGATAAAAATAAATTTCATCTGAATGAAATAAAAGCTTCCGATGGATATGCAGTTGCCAAAACATTTCAAACAACATATACTTTAATATCCGACAAAGTTGATGATTCAACCCCTCTGGATATTGACCTGGAAAATATTCAACTGAAAGATTTTGCCTGGCGGCTAAATGCATTGGATTTGGGAATAGAAAACAGTATATTTTTCAAATCATTTGAGACAAAAGTCAAAAAGGTTGATCTTAAAAACAACGAAGTAAATATTGCTGATGTAAATTTGGATAATAGTCGTGTACAAATTGCAATCAAACCGGCTGTTCCACCTAAATCTACCCTACCTGCAACAAAATCAAACGAATCTACAAGTTGGAAAATAGATTTGGGTATTTTAAAAATTAAAAATTCCAATTTGATTTATGACGAGCTCATGACTGAGAAGCTCCCTAAGGGTATTGATTATAATCACTTAGACCTGAAAAATCTCAATTTTGAACTTAAAAAACTTGGAATAAATAAAGAGGATATAAATCTCAGTATAAAAAAGCTGGCATTTCTCGATCACTCGGGTTTTCAACTCGAAAAATTAACCGGCGATTTTAACTATACTAACCATAAATTTTTACTAAAAAATGGAGATTTCAAGACTCCCTTTTCTCAACTAAAACCGGAACTCGTATTAAACTACCAATCCATTGACGAGGTAACAAAGCACCCCGAAAACCTTGGCCTTGAATTGTTATTGAAAAATAGTCATTTGGCAATGAAAGATGTATTTTACTTATATCCGGAAATTGCAAATGATAATACATTCGGAGATATCAGAAATGAAACCCTTCAACTGGATATCAAAGTAAAAGGTAAGCTTGGAAATCTAATCATAAATCGGTTTAAAGTTAATGGACTATTAAACTCTGGCATTGATCTTAGTGGCACTTTTATTGGATTGCCAGATTGGCAAAAAGGAAGTACAGAGCTAAAAATCAATACTATTTATACCACCAATAAACTCGTCAGTAAATTTATAACAGACCCGGCTATTTTTGAAAATTACAATATCCCAGACAAAATGGCCCTCTCCGGCGTAGTAAAAGGTAATAGTAGTTTACTCCAAATCAACACAAAAATAAATAGTAGTTTAGGCGATATATCATTTATTGGCAGCATTTCAGAACTGAATAATTCCACCCTGACGAACTATGCAGGACAAGTAAAAGTCGTTGGTTTTGAACCTGATAATTTTCTTAAAAATAAACAGGAAATTGGTCCTGTAACCAGCACATTGACATTTACTTCGAATGCCACCTTTGACAAGCTGAGTTTAGAAGGTAACATTGAATCGCTGGTATACCAAACTTATGCCTATCAAAACATCACTTTAAACGCCAGTATGGCGGATAGTCTGTTGGACTTGAAACTAAATTCTAAAGATCCCAATGCTGCCATATTTTCTGACATTAAGATAGACCTGAAAGGGAATAAATATCCTGCTAATGGCCAGATCCAAATCAAAAATCTAAATCTGGCGGCCCTGCATTTGAGCGATTTTGAAGATAACATTTCAGGGAATATTGGTCTGAATATGCAATCTATGCTGGCACAGGAACTGGAAGGCAGATTTGAAGGAAGGAATTTAAAATCCGGCAAAGTTGATATGGGTGAAATAACCGGAATATTTGAAAATAATGGAGAAAATCATATTGCCCGAATTGAATCACCATTTGCTCAAATCAAGCTGGATGGACAATTCGATTACATGCAATTACCCGATATTTTGATATCAGAAGCCAATGCCTATTTTGAGTTTGATACCAGCAAGGTAATTCAAACAAACCGACATCAGAATTTCACATTAAGTTCACAGTTTTTCGCACATCCGGTTTGGACAATTTTAGTACCTGAACTCAATTTTGAAGAAAACATCACACTGAATGCCACACTTGTAAACCAAAACTTAAATGCTGACTTTACTTTCGGGGATTTATCATACGCAGGATATCAATTTCAGGATTTTAATCTGAATTTATCCGGAGATGGAAATTCGCTTACCGGCGAGGCTTCGCTAGGTAGATTTGAATCAGGAGATATTAAATTATTAAATAACGATTTCAACCTCGAACTGGCGAATAATGAACTGAAAACAAGATTTACATCTTACGATAGCCTGAAACATGAGGTAAAGCATGCGGTAACCCTGTTTGCTCAAAAACAAGGCGATTTTCTGGAGCTCCGTTTGAGCGATATGGTATTAAATACAAGGCCATATAGCATTTCCAATACACCGGTTCTATACAGCAGTCAAGGGTTTATTATTAACGGATTATTGATTCAAAGCCAGGATGAACAAATATTGGTAAATGCCAATTCTGAGCAATTTGATTTTATACTTTCCCAGATCAATATTCATTTCCTTTCTGAACTGGCCGGATTTCAACAGGAAAATTTACAGGGTATTTTGGAAGGCACGCTTACAGCCAAAGACTATCTGAACAATTATAAACTCACAGGTGCCTTTGCCATAAATAATCTGGTGGTAGATGATATTGAAGCGGGAAATGTAAATTTAAACCTCGATGAAATTGACTCGGTAAAAGTCACACTAAGCGGCAACTTATTTGGAAAAGGGAGCAAGCTTGATTTTAATGGAACTTTAGGTTTAGATGAAAAGATACTGCTCCAATTTGAAACAAAAATAGCACGGATAGATGCAAAACTAATTCAAGGCTTCAGTCAAAATCAGTTGAGTAATTCTGAAGGTTACCTGAGCGGTAATCTCAAAATTTCAGGATTTTTAGATAGTCCAAAAGTAAATGGCAAAATTATTTTCAGTGAATACAAATTCACCTCTGCCTATCTGGGAATACCACTTAATATCGACAAACAAAACATCATATTTAATGACAATTTATTAAAGTTTGAAAATTTCAATGTCCAAGATTCACTTAAGCAAAATTTAAACCTGAATGGCGAAATAAACTGGGCAGACTTTAACCATATAACCTATAACCTGAAACTGAAAACAAAAAATTTCCTGATACTAAATACCAGCAAAGGCTTGAATGATTTGTACTATGGAGTAGCGAATATTGATGCTGATCTCGACGTAATAGGTGTGGGAGAAGCACCGGGGATATCGGGCACGGTAAAAATGAATGAGCAAAGTAACCTCACATTTATTATGCCTTCCGATATTGTTACAGCTGAGTCGGCTGGAGTAATCACTTTTGTACCACCACCCAAAACTAAAAAGGAACTCGAAAAGGAGGAAAAACTGAATGACAAGGGCCAGAAACAACATGTTACCAGCCTCACTTCAGAAATAATTATTGATATTGAAACCGCCCCAAAAGCACAATTAAATATCATTATAGATGAATTAAGCGGGGATAACTTAAAGGTAAAAGGTTCGGCAAATCTTACTGTAGGAATTTACCCTAACGGAGAAATCTTTACGCTGGGAGTTTATGAAATTGCTTCCGGTTCTTATGATTTTTCCTTTGAGTTTTTAAGAAGAAATTTCCAGATCGAACCGGGCAGTATGTTGATCTGGACAGGCGATCCATATCAAGCCGCTATACAATTGAAAGCCATTTATGAGGTAAATGCCGATATCCAATCGCTTAATGCATTTGGCTTAAATGTGGAAGGGTTTGGCAAAGTACCAATTGATGTCTACCTGAATATCGATGGAACCATTCAAAACCCCCTGATTACCTTCGACTTAAAAGCTTCGCCACAGGCAGAAAGTACGATGAAAGCTTTAATCGAAAATAACGATATTTTCGCCGGCTTACGCAAAAATTCTTCGGAGATGAACCAACAGGTATTTTCACTTCTGGTATTTAATAAATTTATGTCGGCCGAAAATTTAAATATTAGTTCAGCCCTGAATACCCAAGCTATTGCACGCCAAAGCGTAAGTAAATTATTAACCGAACAGTTAAATATTCTGGCAGGTGATGTATTAGGCTCCGTAGGTCTAAATTTTGGCATAAATTCAGATCAACTGAGCACAGGAGACGGCAATGCCTATCGCACCAATCTGAATGTGGGGCTCAAAAAGAGTTTTTTGAATGACCGTGTAAATATATCAGTTGGCAAAAATTTCGAGTTGGAAAACAGCAGCGGTATAGATCAGAATTCGGCTGAACTGCTTGATAATATTGAAGTGGGCTATAACATAACAGCCGATGGAAGATACGTGGTGAAAGTGTATAGAAACAGCCAGTTCCAAACTGTTCTGGAGGGTTTTATTCTGGAAACGGGTGTAAGTTTCGTTTTATCTGCCAACTATGATAAAATCCGGGATTTATTTAAAAAAGGGCAACAATGAAAAGAAGACGACATATTAGCTATATCGTGCTTACCTTTTTACTTGGAGCCTGTTCCCTAAGCAATAAACTTCCTGTTGGAAAAAGTCTTTATGCAGGAGCAGATGTACGCATCATGCATAGTGAAAATTTAAATAAACAAGAAATTTCGTCCATAAAGACCAAAATAGAAGAGCGACTGGCCCCCAATACCAACAGTACCATTTTGGGTTTTCCATATAAAGTATGGTTGGGCTATAACATTGGGGAGCCCCGAAAAAAAAGAGGAATACGCCGATTTTTACAAGATAAACTGGGGCAGAAACCCGTTTTTTATGACCCTCACTTTGCCAAACTTAATCAGTCTCTCATTCAAAATCTTACCGGAAACGAAGGGTACTTCGGTAGCAAAATTGATGCTAAGCCTGTAGAAAAAAAATATAAAACCTTTATCAATTATGAGGTAGAACTAGCCCCAAGATACTTGGTGAAAAACATTGCCTACTCCACCGCTGATTTTAGTATTTTCGGCACCGACACTACAGGTATGTTAAACAATTCCATTTTAAAACCGGAGCAGGCCTTTTCTTTAGATGCCATAATTGCAGAACGGGATCGGGTAGCCACTTATTTTCAGGAAAGAGGATACATCTACCTTGGTGCTAGTCAGATGGTAATGGAAGTTGACACCAATCTGGCGAATTTTCATCTAAATCTAAAACTTAAATTAGCCCCTAATTTAGCAAACATTACAACTTCTAAATTCTACATACACGATATCAATGTAATAACCACAACTAAAAACGAAGAACAAAGACTAGACACCACCAAAAATTCTTTTGATCAATTAGCCAGCGAAGGGCTTTTTATTGCAGGTAATAACCGAAGCTATAAGCCTAAAATATTTACAGAATCCATCGTTTTCCGACCGGGAGATGTATACAGTAAAACCATGCAGGATGTAAGTCTAAATCGCCTCAGTAATCTTAAGAATTTTCAATTTATCCGAAATCGCTTCGAGCAAATTATAAGTGGCGATTCCACCTTATTGGATGTAAACTATTTTTTGACACCCATAAAAAGAAAGACCATCAAAGCCCAGGTGAATGGCCTGACCAAAAGTAATGGCTTGTATGGTTCAGAAGCCAATTTATCCTGGTCAAACCGTAATCTTTTTCATGGAGCAGAGATATTGAAATTTGAGCTGAATGGCGGAATTGACCTGCAATTTGGACAGATAAAATACGGGAACAACTACCGCCGTATAAGTCTTGCCTCCGATATTACCTTCCCCAGGTTTATTTTACCGTTTCATTTGAATTTTAAAAACATAAATTCGGTACCTAAAACCAATGTCAATGTTTCTTATGAAATTTTAAGGCGAAAAGACTTTTATACCCTTACCAGTTCGAATGCGGGACTATCTTATTCCTGGCGAAAAAATGCAGCATCCGAAATCAATTTCAGCCCGGTATATTTTAACCTGATAAAATCCAGCAACTTCTCTGAAAACTTTGTAAACCAAATACTGATAAGTGATAACCTGAGTGATCTGGAGCGGTATTTTCAAATTCTGGAAAGCAAGCTAATATTGGGCATGCAATACAAAATTAACTATACCCCGCTGGGCCTGCAAACCGGCCCGAACAGAGCTTCCTTTAGTTTTGGCTTTGATATAGCCGGGAATTTCGCGTCTTTAATTTCTCCTAAAAGTACAGATGGCAGCGGGTTTAAAAAACTTGCCGGAGTGCCTTTCGAACAATTTGTTAAAGCTGATGCAGAGGGGAAATATTTTAGAAAAATGGGTGATTTCACCTGGGCAAACCGCCTTTTTACAGGCTTTGGAGTACCATATAAAAACTCCCTGATTTTGCCACAAACCAAGCAGTATTTCTCGGGTGGAAATAATGGTTTGCGAGGTTTCAGAGGTAGAAGCCTGGGACCTGGAAGGGTATCTCCTGAAGATATTAACCTTGATTTGTTCGGATTTAATTCACAGGGTGATATCAAGCTGGAGTTAAACACAGAAATACGCTATAAACCAGGTACGTATGTAGAAATAGCAGGATTTTTTGATACAGGGAATATTTGGACTTACCGGGACGATACTTTTTACGGTCAGAAAGCAAAATTTACTAAAAATTTCATAAATGAATTGGCCGCAGACGTGGGCGTTGGCTTACGTTTAGACTTTACATATCTGATAATCAGGGGAGATCTTGCCACACCTATTCGCAAACCCTGGTTGGATAACGCCTGGGTTTTAAAAGATATTCAATTAGGAAATAAAGATTGGCGTAAACAAAACCTCATTTTTAACCTTGCGATTGCATATCCTTTCTAAATGAAATTCCATTTTCGAAATTTTCAAGGTAATTTCTCTACACTTAGCAATTGCTCATTTGCATAAACAGCAGGCCCAAATTGATTATACAATGCTACATCGGCGGCATCACGACCATAGCCTACCACCACATAACCACCTTTTTTGTCTTTTTGCGTGGGATCAAATGTATACCACCTGCCACCTATGAAAGCTTCAAACCAGGCATGCATATCCATAGGTTGCAAATCCAATAAGTAGCCAACAACTATTCTGGCCGGAATACTGAGTGCTCTGCAAAGGGTAATACCTAAATGAGCTAAATCCCGGCAAACACCCGATTGGCGTTGGTTTACTTCTACCGCCGAAATCGGAAAGTCACTACTTCCAGGCAAATAGGCGATGTTGATTCTTATCCAGTTTTCTATAGCCTTAACTTGCTGATAGCCATGTGCTGAAAAATTGGTGATTGAAACTGCCATTTGCGAAAAACGATCCGTTTCACAATACCGACTTGGTAAAAGATAAGGTAAAACCGAATCCGGAAGTAATTCAATTTCGACAAAACCAGCTTCATAATTTACATCTAAGGCTTCAGGGATTTCGGCAATAGCTGATGAATGTAGTTCAAAAAAACCGGCTGTTGTGGTAAATCGCTGACATAAATTACCGAATGAATCAGTAAACTGTCGGAAAGGCACGGCTGGTACACTGAAGTAACTCTCTTTCAAAATCTCCTGATAACCACCACTTTGCGGCCTCAACATACCAATAAAAGGAGTGGGGAATTCTAAATTAAATTTCAAATCACAACTAACCTTCAGCCTCATTTTATTCTTAATATCAATTTTACTATTTCACTCAAAAGTAATTGGTTTTACCCTATTAAATTTCAAAAGCTAACTTTATAAATGCTGTTACATAAACTTTCCGATTCAGTCCTTATTTTTGATTAAAAAATCAAAGTAATAAGTAAAATTTTGTTATTTTCAGGCATTGTTGTAACTGAAAGTATAGAGAGTCCAAATGATATACGATTTTCTTTGGTAATAGATTTTTATGGAACTTAGAAAACGCAAAATAAATAAGATGAAAAACCGGTTGATCTTGCTCTTTCTATTATTAATTCCATTTTGGGGATTTCAGAAAAAAGAAAAAACTTGGGTGGCAATCGGTGATTCGATCACTTATCTCAACGATCACCTTAATGAAACCGGCAATCGCGTTGAAAAGGGATATATGACCCGGGTTACAGAAAAACTCCCTTATATTAAATTCATAAATCAGGGACATAATGGCTGGACAGCCCAGCGAATTGCTCAGAAAATAGAAGAACTTGGCATCATTAAGGCTGACTATTACACCGTTTTTCTCGGCACCAATGATTGGTGGGGCGGAGTGCCTCTTGGCACCCTGACAGATTACAAAACTTCCACGGGAACCAAGACCGTTTATGGCTCTTTCCGTATTATAATTAATAAATTAAAATTATTGAATCCAGATGCGAAAATTGCATTGATTACTCCTTTACAAAGGGGAGATTTTGTATATGTCAATAGTTATAAAAACAATGCCTATGGCTCTTATCGGAAGAAAAAAGAGCAGGACCTGGCCGATTTTGCACAAGCTGTTGTAGAAATTGCTAAACTGGAAGGTTACCCGGTTTTGGATTTATACCAAAACAGCGGCATTACCCAGAAAAATATGGTCAAGTTTAAAAGACTAAAAAATCCGACGGACGGAGAATATAAAAACTACAAATATCCCGATTACATTGATGTTCCTTTTGATCCTGAAAATGACGAATATCCGTATCCAATAGATGCTATAGATATGAC
>JAHEBN010000233.1 GCA_024645245.1 Jiulongibacter sp.
TACGTATTTCAAATGGTTCAAAAATGCGTTCAGTTACAAAGGTGGCCGTAGTTACGTAGGATTTATTGATAGAGCCAGAAAATTGGCTTTGGTTAATGTTCCGGAGAATAAAAAGGACTACTTCGATAAATTGTCTGGAGGAGAAATGTTAACCAAAAATGGAAATGACCTGGCTTCGTCAGATTATCCCAAGGGTCCTGGAAAATTCTGGAGAATGGAAACAGCCTTACCTGTAATAGAAAAAGGTCTTACAGACCGGAACTTTGCCAATGGAAAGGCCATGTTTGCAGCCACTACCTGTAAAATGTGCCATTCTATGCGTGGTGAAGGTGGAGCTATTGGTCCTGATCTTACTCAATTGGGTACACGTTTTTCTGCAAAAGACATGATTGAGGCCATTGTAGATCCAAACAAAGCAGTCTCAGACCAATATGCTGCTTCACAATTTAGTTTAAAAAATGGAGATTCAATAGTTGGCAGACTGGTTAATGAAGATTCAAATAACTACTTCGTTTCTCAAAATCCTTTTGATCCGGAATCTTTAGAGAAATTGGCTAAATCTGATGTGGAATCTGTTAAAATGTCTAATGTTTCTACCATGTTCCCGGGTCTGATTAATAGCCTGAACGAAGAAGAGTTAAAAGATTTAATGGCCTATCTGATGGCTGGTGGCAACGAGAAAAATGCCATGTTTAAGCCTGCTGGTAAAACCAAAAAATAAGTAAATTTCAATACCAAACCCTGTTTAAATCAGGGTTTGGTATTATATTTTTTGATCTGAAAACTGTTTCTAAATTCTTTTTAAAGTGAAGCCTGGATTCATCATAAAATCCTTGATATTTTGTTTTTTGTGTCATTACATAAGTCTGGAAAATGTGAAGGCTCAGGAGAACAAACAGAAACCGAATATACTCTATATTCTGGTTGATCAATGGCGGGCACAAGCTACAGCTTATGCAGGAGATAATAATGTACTTACTCCCAACCTTGACAAACTTGCATCCGAGAGTGTAAATCTTAAAAATGCCATATCCGGAACCCCCGTTTGTACACCTCATCGTGCATCCTTAATGACCGGTCAGTATCCACTGACAAATGGAATTTTCATGAACGATGTTTTATTGGATACCAATGCAACCACCATAGCCAAGGTATTAAAAAAAGGAGGCTATAGTACGGGATTTGTAGGTAAATGGCACATAGATGGGCATGGCAGAAATACCTATATTCCGCCAACGCGACATCAGGGTTTTCAGTATTGGAAAGCTCTCGAATGTTCTCATAACTATAACAACTCTGCATATTATGTGGGCGATTCCAAAGAAAAAAAGATATGGCCGGGTTACGACGTAATTGCTCAAACAGACGATGTTTGTAACTACATTAAAAAACAGGCAGAAAATAGTGACCCGTTTTTAATGTTTATTTCAATTGGTAGCCCCCATGATCCTTATCAGACAGCTCCCCAAAAATACCGGCAATTGTATGAAAATAAAGAACTTAAGGTCAACCCTAATGTTCCTGCTGATAAGCTTGAAAAGGTGAAAAACGATTTGGTCGGATATTATTCCCATATCACAGCTATCGACGATTGCATCGGTAAAATGTGGAACACTTTAAAAGAATTAAATATCGATGAAAATACAATTATTGTTTTCTCTTCCGATCATGGGGATCTGCTTGGAGCACACGGTGCCTGGAATAAACAACAGCCTTATCAGGAAAGCATCAAAGTTCCTTTTCTGATTCATTATCCTGCTTTATTTGGTAAAGCATCCCGTACTTCAAATGTTCTTTTAAATTCTCCGGATATAATGCCTACACTGTTAGGTTTTTGCGATGTAGCCATACATCAAAGCGTAGAAGGAAATGATTTTTCAAAGATTATTTTAGGCAAGCAGAAAGATAAAGTAAAAGAGACTTTGATTGCTTGTATACAACCTTTCGGGCAATGGGACCGACGAAAAGGCGGGAAAGAATATCGTGGAGTTTTTACGGGCCAATATACTTATGTAAGAGACTTGTCGGGGCCATGGTTATTATTCGACAATTTTTCTGATCCTTTTCAAATGAACAACCTGGTAGAAAAACAAGAATTTGACGGTATTCAAAAAAAGTTGGATAAAAGATTGGCAAGATTGCTTAAAGTTCGGAATGACAAATTCAAACCGGGAATGGAATACATCAAAGAATGGAATTACGTGGTGGACGAAACGGAGACAGTACCCTATATAAAGATGAACTACGAGGGAAAACCCATTCTGGAATAGCCTAAGCTTTTTGTATGGAAAAAAATATTTAGTCAAAATTAGAAATTTTAAATAATAAATTTATAAAATGCAATAATGATAAAGCAAAGACAATTTATCGCAGTATTTAGCCTATTGGCAGTCATGTTTTTGGGATGCAAGACAGCTCAAAATGGCAGTAATGGGGAAAAGGGATTTAAGTCTATTTTTAACGGTAAAGACCTGAGCGGCTGGAAAGGCGACCCTGTTTATTGGCGGGTTGAAAACGGTACTTTAGTAGGTGAGATAACACCGGAAACGCTTTTAAAAACCAATTCATTTATTGTTTGGCAGGGTGGCGAGCCCGGTGATTTTGAGTTAAAAGGGGAATTTAAGATTACAGAAAAAGGAAATTCAGGCATTAATTACAGAAGTGTCATTTTCCCGGATGCACCAAATGCATTGAAAGGTTATCAGGCCGATATCGATGGAGCGATTCGTTATACCGGGCAAAATTACGAAGAAAGAGGACGTACTACTTTAGCCTATAGAGGTGAAATTTCTTCTATAAAGCCTCAATCGGGAGATTGGACTCCGGAAATGGTGAGGTCAAAAGTAGCAAGGAATAACTGGTCGGAAAGAGACGTAATCGGCTCATTAGGAACCAGCGATGAATTAAAAACCAAAATTAAAAGCGAAGACTGGAACGAGTTTCACATCATTGCTCGTGGTAATCGTTTGTTGCATTCTATCAATGGTGTATTGATGAGTGATGTTACGGATAATGATACTGTTAACGGAAAATCGAAAGGTTTACTTGGGGTGCAGGTTCACGTGGGCCCACCTATGAAAGTGGAATATAAAAATTTAAGATTGAAACAATTATAAAATGATTAAGGTAGGTTTTAATGTTTTGGCGTGGTCGGCCGATATTTCAGAAGATTTATATCCGATTATTGAAAGATTAAAAAAGATTGGGTACGATGGAGTAGAGTATTTTGTGGGTTCTGATAATCTGACTGCATACAAACCTTTAGGACAACATTCCAAAGATCAGGGATTAGAAGTTACTACGGTTACCGTCGTAAGCCCGGACGCCAATCCCGTCAGTGAATCTGCCGATATAAGAGCAAAAGGACTTGACCGCATTAAATGGTCAATAGATCGCTCGTACGAGTTAGGATCGAAAGTTTTGTGCGGTCCTTTTCATTCGGCACATGCCCATTTTTATGGCAGACCCGGTTCGCCTGAAGAACTAAAAAGAGCAGAAGAAATATTGTATAAGGCCGGAGATCATGCCAAACAAGCTGGTATTGTCCTTTGTCCTGAAGCCCTCAATCGATTTGAATGTTACCTGGTAAATACCATGGAACAGCTTTCTGCTCTTATCCAAAATGTTAATCACCCGAATGTGAAGGGCATGTTTGATACGCATCATGCCAATATCGAAGAGAAGAAGTATCAGCACGCTTTGGCTACAATTGGAAAAGATTTGCACCACGTGCATATCAGCGAAAACGACAGAGGAACACCGGGTGACGGACATATTCCTTTTGATGATGCCTTTGAAGGTTTGAAAAATATCGATTATTCCGGTTGGCTTACCATTGAAGCATTTTCAAGAAACGACCCCGGATTCGCCAATGCCATAAACGTATGGCGTGAATACAACGACCCCTGGGACATCGCTGAAAACGGATACACTTTTATTAAAAATAGGTGCAAAAAGCACGGGTTGGAATAATGAAGAGCCCAAAAAATATTGATAAGTTCAGTATAAATCTATTGTTTTCCTTTTTAACAAAATACTGTTTGAAGCACAATCTAAATTTTGGCTAATGGCAATGCCAAAGGAAATAAGGATTATAAATTTTGATTGTGCAAGTTTATTTTGGCAATGGTTTTTGATTCGGTCCGAAGTTTCGGCTTTTTGCCTAAACAAAAAGTAAGGTGTGGCCGCCGAGTCCCGTCCGGCGAGGACAACGAGTAATATGTTTTTTTTACAATTCAGAACTTAATGTTTTTAGCAAAATATGAATATACCCTTTCGCTTCGGCTCTGAAGTTTACACCTGGTTTATGAGCGGCAATGGTACCACCTATCAGGGTAAACTGGGCCACATGATTGAAGTTATTTCCAAGGCAGGTTTTACCGGTATTCAACCTATATTTACCTGGATGGGCGATTTGGTTGACCCTGTGCTATTAAAAGCCAAATTAGACGAGCAGGGTGTTCAATTGGCAGCGGTTGCCTTGGCCTTAGATTGGAACGGTAGCTCAGAAAACGATGAAGAAAGAATAATTGCCAATAATGCCATTGATTTGCTAACTCATTTTCCGGGTGCAATTTTAAATACAGTTCAGATTCCATCTGGAAGGCACGACCTGCAAAATCGACAAAGAAATCTCGTAAATATTGTAAATTCGGTCTCCCAACGAGCTGTTGAAAAAGGGGTTGAATGTAGCTATCATCCGAACTCGCCTCATTCTTCCATTATCCGGACAGAGGAAGATTATAAAGTGGTTTTAGAGAAACTGGATACGAAAGTAACTGGCTGGACACCCGATGTAGGTCATATCATCAACGGCGACATGGATCCATTGACTAAAATGAAAGAATACCAGCATTTGATCAATCATGTGCATTACAAAGACTGGGACGGTAATCCCGAATTCATTTTGATGGGTAAGGGAAAAGTGGATTTGTTGAGTATCACCCAGTGGTTAAAAGATATCAATTATTCCGGTTGGATCATTTGTGAAGATGAGGGTTCAGAAGCTCTCGAAAATCCTGATTTCGTGACACTGCATGATGGCCAGTGGATAATTAATGACTTAATTCCAAAACTAAAATAGATTGAACCCATGCCATTTGTTAAATCAAATGATGTAAACATTTTTTATCAGGAAAGAGGTGATGCCTATGCCGAGCCGCTTTTATTGATAATGGGTATCACTGCACCCGGCTCGGTT
>JAHEBN010000234.1 GCA_024645245.1 Jiulongibacter sp.
AGATTTCATAAATACGAATTTGGGGCTTCCGATTCCCTTCGGTCCAATCGACATACCAGCCATAAACTTTCCTGCAATTGGAGTACCCGGATTTGTGGTAGATGTACCGGTGATTCCCACTTTTACTTTACCTGGTTTTACAGTAACGAACGGCTTTCAGTTAACTCCTAAAATACCTATTTTGCCCAAATTTGATCTTGTACCAGCTATTCCACATATCGATTTGAGCATATTTGGTGTTCCCGAGATAAACATTAAATCATTGGATTTTTGGGGTATTCCTAATCTTTGTTTGACTGATGGTGGTCAAACCCCTTTAAATAATAAGAATGAATTTATTCGTTTCTCGGATAAAAACAATAGCAAAATGGGGACCATACGTGCAGAATCTGTATCAGATTGGTCAAATAATTACTTAAACCCTGGTTTTCTTTCCGGATTATACGGTGCAATAACAAGTAGTAAAACAGATAAATTTCATGCTCAATATCATTTTAAGACTATGGTATCAGAAGCTGTACTGTCATATACTAAAATTGGTGTAGAATACACCTCCGGATATGGCGATTATGCGGAGTGGCTGGAAAGAGAAGATATAAAAGAATTTATAAGTCCGGGTGATATTGTTGGAATTAAAGGGGGCAAGGTTACCCGGGACCTTACCCATGCGGAACAAGTAATGGGAATTTCTCACAATCCGATTGTTTTGGGAAATACCCCACCTGATGGAGAAATAATTAAAGGCAATGTGGTGGCCTTTATGGGTCAGATACCGGTTAAAGTTATGGGTAAAGTAAAAACAGGAGATTATATAGTTGGCAATCAATCTACTCCAGGATATGGTTTAGCAAAAAAACAGGAAGACATGAGCATTGAAGATTTCAAATATGCCGTAGGTAGAGCTTGGGAAGGGAGTGATTACGAAGGGCCGAAAATGGTAAATACTGTTGTAGGCGTTCATAATGGCGATTATATTAAAATTTTAAAAAAGTACGAGCAAAAGTTTCAGGAAAATGAAACCAGAATGGAGAAATTGGAAAGTAAAGTAAATAACCTGATCAATCAATTCAATAATTGATAATATGATTTTTAAGGAACATATTTGGAAATTTTATTTTAGTCTCATTCTTATATTTAATCTGAGTTCTTTAAATGCTTCTTGTCAGGTAATCGATTATGACAAGGAAATTACAGATTGGCTAGATGATATTTATGAGACAGGAGTAAGCGTAGAAGCCGATTCCATAATTGTAAAAGGAGAATCGGCCAGAATATTGAACGATCCCGAATACAAAGCCTTCATTTATCCGAAAACTTATCAATGGCCAGTGGCTCTAAAGTTAATAGAGTTGCGACAGTTAAAGCAGGCTTTTTGGTACATGATTAATCTTTATTTAGTCAATGATCAGAATAAGGAATTAGTTGTGAAAACAATACTGACTTATAATAAATTATTAAAAATGGATAAAGCCCTGGTGAGTGCATTTTATACCTACAGTGTCATGGATCCCGAAGTAGGCACCGTTATTAATGGGAAACAACAAATTACGGCTCCACATATCCTAGAAAGAAAACTTCAGGTGCTTAAAGAGCTCTTATACTATTTGGAAAAATTTAAAGAAACAGAAACCCCTTCATCTGAATTAACTGAAAAAAATTAATTATTGGGAGACCATTAATCTCTACAAAAAGAATAATATGAAAAATATATACCCTAATACTATGTTTCCAAATTCAAATAAAAGTGTTTCAACTATAAAACGATTAATTTGGCTTACCTTTTTCATTTTGGTTTCAGCCAGCTTAATTAATAGTCTTTATGCCACCTCACCTCCGGTATTGCTAAGAAAATACGTAAAAACTGTTGCAACCGGAACTGGAGATGGTTCTTCCTGGGCAAATGCAACAGGAAACCTGCAAGCAGCAATTGATGCCTCTGCCTATGGGGCCGAAGTATGGGTAGCTACCGGAACGTACAAACCAGCCACCTTTCCTACAAACAGCACCACCGGATCGGGATCGCGTGATTATGCTTTTGTTTTAAAAAACGGGGTAAAAGTATACGGTGGATTTCTAGGAACCGAAACCGATTTATCGGAAAGAATAGCTTCAAACAAAAGCTCTCTTAATGGAAATGTGGGCAATACTCCATCTGTTATTGATGACGTGTATCATGTCGTAATTTCTGTTAAAGATGACAACACTACTCTACTTGACGGATTTAGAATCGATTCAGCAAATGCCAATGGTGGCACCGGAAACATTATTGTGGAAGATGGTGGAACGCTTACAGATAAACCCAAAATAATCAGAAATAACGGAGGAGGCTTGTATTGTTATGCTTCTGATCCGGTTATCCAAAATTGTATATTTCAATCTAATAGAGCAGCATATTATGGCTCTGGTCTCTATAATTTTAAGTCCGGACCAACTATTTCTTCTTGCCTTTTTATATCTAATACCGCAGGTCAGTATGGTGCCGGAATTTATAACGATGAGGTGTCAGCCTCGAACGCCAAAATATTGAATTGTTCATTTACATCAAACACGGCAATTTATGGAGGTGGAATATTTAATTCTTCTCTCACTACACCTACTATTAAAGCGTGTATTTTTACCAGTAATTCAGCCTCCCAATATGGAGGAGGTATTTACAGTGCTGCTTCTTCACCTCAAGTCACCAACTGTGTTTTTACCCAAAATTCGGCTACCCTTGGTGGTGGTGGAATTTACAATGTAAACAGCAGCAGCCTAATAATAAATTGCCTTTTTAATGCCAACTCATCCGAAAAAGGTGGCGGGGTTTTCAACTCGGATGCTCCCTCTATTATTACCAATTGTACTTTCTATGCCAATCTAAGTCAGCCTACTGGTGGAGGTGGCGGTATTTATAATTATGGAGATAATACAGATAGTAAAGTAAGGAACAGTATTTTTAGAAATAACCAAAAAAATGGGATAAGCACTGCCAAAGGAGCTGACATTCAAAACGAACAATTTACAAGTCCCATTTCCAGCCCGAAAACAACAGTTACCAATACGCTTTTGCAATTGGATAATACAAGCGGAAATTATCCAACTGTGGCAGGAATATCGGGATTTCAGGGTCCAGGTACAGGTAACTTCTATAGCACAGATCCTTTCTTTGTAACCCCAGCCAATCCTATCGGACCCGACCTGATTTGGGCTACTGCCGATGATGGACTTAAATTACAAAACTGCAGTCCTCTTATTAATGTGGGGAATAATTCGCAAAATACCGAATTAACTGATATTACAAATTCATTAGATCGAAAACACAATACCACTATCGATTTGGGTGCTTATGAAAATGAATTTGGAACCATGGAAGTTGCAATCGCAAGGAATATTAACGGTAACCCGTATATATGTGTCGGTGAGTTAACCATTTTCACTGCCACTCCTACTTATCCCGGGCTTTATCCGATGTATGAGTTTTTCCTGAATGATATTAGTATGCAAACAGGTAGCTCATCGACTTATTCAATTGACACCTTGAAACACGAAGATATAGTTAAAGTCAGGTTAACTTCACAGGCTTGTACTGCCAATTCCAATACCATTCAAATGGTGGTTCATGCTCCCGTTCTTACCACTGTAAGTAACGCTCCCGTTTGTGTTGATCAATTGCTTACTTTGGGAACTTCGAACTCCGCACCGGATAATGGGAGTAATACCTACGACTGGATTGGTCCGGGTATTCCAACCCATAATTTTAATCAAAACCCTCAATTCAGCAATGCGATAGTTGATTATTCGGGACAATACTTTGTATTGGTAACCGATAACTTTGGCTGCACAACTTTGGATTCCATAACCGTTTTGGTAAATCCTTTGCCCATTCCGGTAGTTAAAAATAACTCTGCCATTTGCGTAGGTCAGGTTCTGGAGCTAACTGCAAGTAATTCTGAAGTTTCGGAGTTTAACTTTTACAGTTGGACAGGACCGGGATTCACAGGTGATCCCGGAACAGACCAAAACCCTGTTTTTATTTATGCAACTGAATCAATGTCAGGACCTTATCAGGTTACAATTACTGATAATAATGGTTGTCAACAAACTGGTTCAACAGTCGTTTTAGTAAATTCACTACCTATTCCAAAAGCTTCTGACAATTCGGCCGTATGTGCCGGACAAATATTAAATTTCTATTCAGAAGATACCCGGGTAATTGGAAGAGCCGATCCTTTGCAATTTACCTGGTCGGGCAATGCTTTTAATACACCAAGCATTTTGCAAAATCCTGTTTTCGATAGTGCTACTATGGCCATGAATGGGGTGCATAAAGTAATAATTAAAGATGCAAATGGATGTATTGATAGCACAACTACTACCACGCTGGTCAGATCATTGCCAATTCCTGAACTTAAATATAATGATCCTTTGTGTGCAGGTAGAACTTTAAAACTGGAAAGTAAGGACACGCGGAATCCAAATTTCCCAGATTACACATACCTGTGGAGAGCGTCAGTTCCTTTTGGGTCTGGCGATCAAAATCCAGAGCGAACATTAGTAACAGAACAAATGTCCGGCACCTATTTCCTTACCATGACCGATGTATTTGGATGCATAGATTCTGCAAAAATTGATGTAATAGTCCATTCATTACCAATACCGGAAGTTTCTTACAATGATCCGGTTTGCATTGGCCGAAATATTGAATTATTTAGCAAGGATAAAAGGGATCCGGAAATACCGCCTTTTGTGATGAAATATGCCTGGTCTGGACCTGAGGGATTTGAATCTGTTTTAAAAGAACCTATTATTACCGGTGCTCAGGTTATTATGAGTGGCACTTACAGTGTTACTCTTACCGATCAATACACTTGTTCCACTTTCACCACACTGCCAGTTACAGTACATTCGCTTCCAATTCCGGAAGTTTCCTACAACGACCCGGTTTGTGTGGCTAGGAATATTGAATTATTTACTAATGATACAAGAGATCCGGAAATACCTGCTTTTGTTATGCAATATGCATGGTCCGGGCCAGAGGGATTTGAATCTGATTTAAAAGAACCTGTCATTACCAATGCTCAGGTTGTAATGAGCGGCCCATACAGTGTTACTCTTACCGATCAATACACTTGTTCCACTTTCACCACACTGCCAGTTACAGTACATTCGCTTCCAATTCCGGAAGTTTCTTATAACGATCCGGTTTGCATTG
>JAHEBN010000235.1 GCA_024645245.1 Jiulongibacter sp.
TGGAAAAATAACCAAGTGCGGTAGTTTTATAACCCATGGCTGTTGAAAATGTACCACTGGCCGTAGTTTTAGAACCCAGGGCCGTGGAATAATTACCAATTGCGATTGAAGAATCACCCATGGCTGTAGAATAATCCCCTAAGGCAAAGGTAAAATTGCCCATTGCAGTTGTCGCTGTACCTCGTGCATAAGTATTATTGCCTGATGCAAAAGAAAAATTACCCACATAATTAATGTTGTTATAATCCGGGTCAGCAAAATTTTGCCAATATATCCCACCAAAGCCAGCCCGAAATGCATTTCTACTGGGATACCAGATCAGTTTGCTTCCAGCATTTTCAGTGGTATCAGCTCCAAAAAGTACCGTTTTCCCATTGGCTACATTAAAAATTGCATTTGGCGTAAGCGTTGCAATACCTACATTACCAACATTCGTATTATTAATATTATTCCCATTTAACGCCCAGCCAGTACCTGATGCGGCATTCGTTATGGGTATCCAGGCTGTACCGTTCCAATATTGGAGTTGGTTAGTGCCGTTGTTATAAACTACCGTGCCTTTGCTTGGATTGGCTGTGGTAGTAGCTAATGTTACTGTTTGAGTAAACGCTAACTTATTTATAATAAGCAGGATAAAAAGCAGGAATAGTGATTTTTTCATAGTTAGTCAAAATTTGATAATAAATTTCAATAACTTTATTCACCTTCCAATTTTTAAAGGATTAATTCTATTTTACGGTATAAAAAATATGCACTAAATTACTTAAAATCAATATGTTACTTAATTAATCAAGTAATGTTTGTCTCAATTCTATAAAGAGTTAAATTTGAGTTATTTCAAGGAGTCGTGCAGGTGTCAATTGAGGTAAAATTATACAGGCCCATTTTGAGATAAAAAGTATCGAATTACTACCTAATATAAAAGACCTAATAGCTATTCAAAATTATCTTAGTTTGAGAAATATTAAATTAATGGTTCTTTATTTATTTCTCTAATATGTTGTTTTCTTAGAAACGTTTCTACTTGAAAGCACTTAGTAATAAAAAAAGAAATTAATATTAGTAAGTTTTAAATAGAATTTAAACATTCTTTGTATCAAATTGACTTGATTAAATAAATGATTCAGGACAGCAAAATGTTCTTTTACCGAAGCATTTCAAATCATAAATTTTACTATACCGGTTATATCAATACCCAAACAGGATACTCCTTCTTAAAAACCGAAATAAACAAAGGGTAATTCTTCCCTAGCTTATTATAGTCTGCAGATTCCTGGCTAAGGCGGTGCTTGGTGACTTCGGCTTGCAAGGTGTATTTTCCTGGATTTTTAGTGGGCCAACTGAATTCAAAATTCCGAGTTTCGCCCGGGTTCAGGTTATTATCACTTATTTTTTTGGCCTCGGGGTACCATTCCCACTGCTCGCCTATGCGGTAATTTTTCTCCGAAACTACATTTCCTGCCTCATTTAAAAGCTTAATGCGAATTAAATAAAACCTTTCCGGGTCGCCGGTAGGTAATCTATGTCCGGCAAATTCATTTTTCAAACTCAGCGTATAATTCAGTTTCTTGCCTAAACCCAAGCTCGCAGGAATCTTACTTTCTGAAAAAGATAAACCTTGCAAGGCATTTGCCTTTACAGTATCAAATTTGGGAATTCCCGATCCAGGGAAACCGTGAAAATGGCCTAATTTTTCTCCATAGCCCGCTACTAGTTCGCGGTGAGTTTCCGGCATGTGGCAGCTAATGCAATTCTTTTTGCCATAAAATGGCCCTGCCTTCCATTCGTCGCCGGTTTGAAAGGTACAGGCCAGAGTAGGCGTAAGTACGGCATTGGCATTGTGGCAGGATATACATAGACTTTCTGACAAAAACTCCGGATCTTTTTTTACCGGATGCGGTGCTTGGGTATTCCCTTTAGACCCGATCACAAATCCATCTCTTACGTGGCATGTGGCACAGGTAATGGCCTCTTGTTGCAAAGATTTATCAAAATGTGGGTTTTTCTCTTTAACCGGTCGGTAAATATCTCCGTTTATAAGACCTTTCACTATAAATTCCTGTTGATTTTGCAAAGGAATATGGCAATTGATGCACATAAACGGGCTCGATTCCTTTTTTAGTTCGGCTTGAAATTGCATATCACTCCAGGCATGAGCATGCGTGGATGTTTTCCATTCCGCGTAATATTCGGTATGGCAAGCACCGCAATTTTCTGCACTTAAATTCACCAAACCCGCTGGCGTTTTTTGATTCGGAATAGCAAATTCCCAGGGTTTTGTCAAAGGGGTAATCTCCTGTTTTTCAAGAAATTCCGGATTAAAATATACCTTATATATAATAGCCGCAGACAGAGCTGTCAGTCCAATAATAAGTAATCCGATTTTCCGGTTTATTTTCATTTTTTGTTACGCACTTTTTCAATAAAGACGCAAATTACGAGTCACTCCATTTTTGAGTTGTGACATTTGTGACATAAGGGCTCAGGCAAAACTTACGTTTCTATTGCCCACCAAGGTTTTCAGTTCGGCATATACTTCCTTACTTATCTCTACTTTTGTTTTCCGCGAAAACAGCAACAAATCCAGTTTTTCGTCGGCATCGTACACATTGAGCTTCAGATCGTATTTACCCGGAAAATTGGTGCTTACGTTTAACAAGTTTTGAATAAAAACCGGATTGATATCTGCCAGATTCACCTTAATATTTACTTCTTTAAACCGCTTTTCTTTCACATTGTTCAATAATTCCATCTCAATGGGTTTGAATTCAAACTCATCTTCCCGGTTCCAGCGACTTTGAACTTTTCCCCGAATAAAAATAAAAAGCCCTTCATTCAGGAAATTGGAAAAATTCAAAAAATCTTTCCCAAAAAGCATCATTTCCATACTCGAAGAATAGTCTTCCAATTTAAAAATGGCAAATGGGTTTCCATTTTTCGACTGGCGGTTTTGTACTGAAGTTATTACCCCTCCAATATTGAATTCCTTACCCGCATTTTCGGGTAACATCACCTCATCCAAAGGCTTACACAGACTCATTTCGATAGAAAACTGATCTAATGGATGCCCGGAAATGTAAAACCCAACTACCTCTTTTTCGTATTTCAATTTTTCGATATTCCCCCACTCTTCCACCCGTGGAACTTGTGGTCTGGCGGCCTCACTAAAACTACTTGAACCGGTATCCCCGAATAAGGAGACCTGATCTGAATTCTTATCGTCCAGGTATTTATTGGCATAGCGTATGAGTGATTCGATAAAACTTATTCCGCTTTCTGCCGAAAAGTACTGTGCCCGGTGAATATCTTCAAAACAATCAAAAGCCCCGGCATACGCCAGCGATTCAATGGTTTTCTTATTTACTGTTCTCAGATTTACGCGAGTGATAAAATCAAAAATATCTTTATATGGACCTTTGGCTTTTCTTTCGTCAATTAAAGCTTCAACCGCTGCGTCGCCACTGCCTTTAATTCCACCCAACCCGAAACGTATTTCTCCTTTCTTATTTACCGCAAACGCCCTCTCTGATTCATTTATATCGGGACCGAGCACAGGTAAGTTCTGTGCCTGACATTCTTCCATAAAGAAGGTGATCTTATCGATATTTCCCAGGGAAGATGTAAGTACACCTGCCATGTATTCTGATGGATAATGGGCTTTCAGGTAGGCCGTTTGATAGGCTACAAAAGCATAACAGGTGGAATGCGATTTATTAAAGGCGTATTGAGCAAACGCTTCCCAGTCTTTCCATACTTTCTCCAGAATTTCGGCAGCGTGACCGTTGCTCTCGCCACCTTCCATGAATTTGGCTTTGAGTTTGTTCAAAACCTCAATCTGCTTTTTACCCATGGCTTTTCTAAGCACATCGGCGTCGCCCTTGGTAAAATTGGCCAGTTTTTGCGAAAGAAGCATCACCTGCTCCTGATATACCGTGATACCGTAAGTTTCGGAAAGGTATTCTTCCATTTCAGCCAAATCGTACTTGATTTCCTGCTTTCCGTGTTTCCTTTGGATAAAATCCGGAATATAAGCGATCGGGCCCGGGCGATACAAAGCGTTCATGGCTATCAGATCCCCGAATTGATCGGGTTTTAGATCTTTCATGTACTTTTTCATCCCATCGGATTCAAACTGGAAAATGGCATTGGTCTCACCCCTTTGAAAAAGCTCGTAAGTCTTTTCATCATCCAAAGGAATGGTATCAATATCTATTTTCAATCCGTGATTCTGCTCTATCAGGCGTAGGGCTTCTTTTATAATGGAAAGGTTTCGCAGGCCCAGAAAGTCCATTTTGATTACTCCGGCTTCCTCAATTATCTTTCCTTCGTATTGAGTAACCAAAAGATCGGAATCTTTGGAGGTGGAAACCGGAACAATATCGCTTAAGTCGAATGGAGCAATGATAATACCTGCTGCGTGTATACCTGTGTTCCTTACCGTCCCTTCCAGTTTTTCTGCTTGTTTTAATACCTTTGATTCCAAGGTATTTCCGTGGTATAAAGCCCTTACTTTTCGCACGTTTTCCATTTCCTCGGGTTGAAGGCCAAGCTTATTTAAGCTTTTTTCTCCATCCTCCGGCATGTGGATCAGTTTCTGGAAATTCATCCCATAGGCTGGTCGGTCGGGTACCAATTTGGCTATGTAATTGGCATCGGCAAGCGGAAGTTCCATCACCCGCGATACGTCTTTTATGGATGATTTGGTAGCCATGGTACCGTAAGTGATGATCTGTGCCACCTGGTTTCTGCCGTATTTATCCACCACGTAATCAATCACTTTCTGGCGACCTTCGTCGTCGAAATCGGTATCAATATCGGGCATCGACTTACGATCCGGATTCAGGAATCGCTCGAAAAGCAGGTTATACTTAATGGGATCTATATTGGTAATGCTAATGCAATAAGCCACTACCGATCCGGCAGCCGATCCCCTACCCGGCCCAATCATTACGCCCAGGTCGCGACCGGCTTTAATAAAGTCCATTACGATGAGGAAATAACCTGCAAAACCCATGGTTTTGATGGTAAACAGCTCAAAATCTATTCGTTCCCGCGTGGTTTCGTTTATTTCGCCATAGCGTTGCTTTGCACCTTCGTATGTCAGGTGTTTGAGGTATTCCCATTGATTAAGCTTGTCGTCGGTATGTATTTTAAAATCCTCAGGAATTGGAAAATTGGGCAAAAGAATAT
>JAHEBN010000236.1 GCA_024645245.1 Jiulongibacter sp.
GAAATTGAAACGAATGCCGGAGCCAAAGAGGAAAACCTGCCTTCCCTGATTTTTTCTCTTTTGCCGGTCTTACTACCAATTATCCTGATTACAGGAAATACTTTAATGGGAATGCTGGTGGATGTAAAAAACCCCGAAATTCCTGTATTTACCCAAAATCTGGTCCAAATTTTCAAACTTTTAGGCGATAGCAATATGGCACTTATACTATCTGCTGTAGTGGCCATGCTTTTATTATGGAATAGAAATAAAGACCGAAAGAGTTTTGAAAAATCGATGGCCGAAGCCATAAGTAGTGCCGGAATGATCATTTTAATTACCGCTGCCGGAGGTGCTTTTGGTACCATGTTACAACAAACCAATATTGGAAGCAGTGTCAGTAAAATGGCAGGCAATTATCATTTGGCTATCTTGCCACTGGCTTTTTTAATTACCTTGGTGGTGAGAACGGCACAGGGCTCGGCAACAGTTGCCATGGTAACGGCAATTGGCGTAATGAGTGGATTTTCCAGTTATAATTTCCATCCGGTGTATCTTGCTTTGGTAATAGGTTGTGGGTCAAAAATTTTCCCCTGGATGAACGACTCGGCATTTTGGATTATCACCCGCATGTCGGGCATGCAAGAGAAAGAGACCATTCGGTTTTTCTCTTATCTTTTGACCGTAATGGGTATTTCCGGGCTTTTTTTAATCATGATTTTAGCTAAATTCTTTCCTTTCGTTTGATAAATGGAGCAAAACGTAAAAAATACAGTTATAAAAACCAATCCAGGCGATAATGTGGGGATTGTGTGCAATGCCTCCGGTTTACAAAAGGGAGCAGCGGTTTTGGATGGAATAATCTTGCGGGAGTTTATTCCGATGGGGCATAAAGTTGCTCTGGAAAATATTTCCGAGGGAAAAGAGGTTATCCGATATGGCGAAATTATTGGAACGGCTAATCAGGAAATAAAGCCGGGAGAATGGGTTAATGAATTCAAAATAAACTTACCAGTTCCACCCGATTTAGAGCAAATAAATTATACTCAACCAAAGTCAGAGAATTTCGAAAAACTGGAAGATTATACCTTTCAGGGTTATCGCAATCCGGATGGAAGTGTGGGTACAAAAAACATGCTGGGGATAAGCATCAGTGTGCAATGTGTGGCGGGTATTACCAACTACATCGTAGAGAAAATCAGGAAAGAATTACTACCGAAATATCCAAATGTAGACGATGCCGTTGCTTTTAATCATTCTTATGGATGTGGAATTGCTATTAATGCTCCTGCTGCCATTATTCCGATTCGCACCATAAAAAACCTGGCACAGAACCCCAATTTCGGTGGAGAAATCATGGTGATTGGCTTGGGATGCGAGAAATTGAGACCTGAAAGATTGATGCCTGATGGCTCAACAGAAAGCGAAAATTCCATCCTTTACTTGCAAGACGAGGCCTTTACCGGTTTCGAGGAAATGATAGATGGCATCCTGGAAATGGCGGACAAGCATTTGCAAAAACTGAATGAAAGAGAGCGTGAAACATGCCCTGCATCCGATTTGGTTGTAGGCATGCAATGTGGCGGAAGCGATGCTTTTTCTGGAATAACAGGAAATCCGGCAGCCGGATTTGCAGCCGATCTGATCGTGAAAGCTGGTGGTACGGTATTCTTTTCGGAAGTAACTGAAGTGCGGGATGCGGTTCACCTCTTAATCCCTCGTGCCGAAACCAAAGAAGTAGCAGAAGCCTTAAAACGGGAAATGAAATGGTACGACGATTACCTGCTCAATGGTCAGGCCGATCGCAGTGCCAACCCTTCACCCGGGAACAAACGGGGCGGGCTCAGTAATGTAGTGGAAAAAGCATTGGGTTCTATGGTAAAATCCGGTAGCAGTGCTATTGTGGATGTAATAGCTCCGGGAGAAAAAATCAGAAAAAAGGGATTGAATTTTGTCGCTACTCCGGCCAGTGATTTTGTATGCGGTACCTTGCAATTGGCTGCCGGCATGAATATGCATGTTTTTATTACCGGAAGGGGTACGCCGTATGGTTTGCGGGAAGTTCCAGTTATAAAAGTAAGTTCTAATTCCAAATTGGGCGATCGCTGGCACGACCTCATTGACCTGGATGCCGGACCAATTGCTTTCGGACAAAAAACGATATCAGAAGTGGGCAACGAATTATTTCACTTAATTTTAGATGTGGCAAGTGGCACTAAAAAAGTTGCTGCCGATAAATTGGGGATTCATAATGATCTGGTGCTGTTTAATCCGGGGCCTTTGACATGAGCTCATCCTAGATCCTTCTTCCCTTCGATCAACTCAGGGTAAACAGGCAAGGACTTTGTGGTACTTTTTAAAAAAAGTAATTTTTAATCCTTGTTTTATTTGAGTTTTTAAAGCTCAGTTTTGTGTATAAATTACAGACAGATACATTTCGATCTTAATAAAAAAAACTATGTCATTAAGCCTAAAACAAATAAAAGCCGCATTAGAGGATGGCCTTCTCTCCTTCCCCATCACCGATATGGATGAAAAAGGCAACTTCAGAGCCGATACCTTTGCTGAAAGAGTTGCCTGGTTTTTGGAGCATCAGGTATCTTCTGTATTTGTAGCAGGCGGTACTGGTGAATTCTTTTCACTCTCTGAAGCGGAATACCGCAAAATTGTGGAAGTGTCGACAGAAACGGTACAAGATAAAGTGCCGGTAATTTCCAGTGTGGGCAGGAGTATTCCCGAAGCCATACATTTTGCAAAAATTGCCGAGAAAGCAGGTATTCATGCCTTGCTTTTAATGCCCCCCTACCTTACGGAATGCCCCTCAGACGGTACTTACGAATACGCAAAAGCTATAATGGACAATACGGCTTTACCCGTGATTTATTACAACCGGGCAAACGGGGTTTTGAAAAGCGAATACATTCAAAAACTCGCCGAAAACTGCCCTAATTTCATCGGATTAAAAGACGGTACCGGAAACATTGCCGAACTCAATGATACCATCAAATCGGTAGGGAACAGACTTTCCTATATCGGTGGTGTGCCTACGGCAGAAATCATCGCCGAAGCTTACCTTTCGATTGGCGTAAATACCTATTCCTCCGCTGCTTTTAATTTTGTGCCGGAGTTGGCCAATCTATTTTACAAAAGCCTAAGAGCTGGTAAAAAAGAGAAAGTGGAGGAAATTTTGAAAATGTTTTATATCCCATTTGTAAGGCTACGTTCAAAGAAAAACGGCTACGCGGTGAGCCTGATAAAGGCCGGAGCTAAACTTATCGGTAGATCTGCCGGTGATGTACGTGCTCCATTGGTAATGCCAAATGCCAGTGAAGTAGAGGAATTGGAAAAGCTTATTTGGAAGGTTAATGAGTTGATTTGAAAATCAACTCACCACCTCACCGCCTCAAACTTCCAGCCGGGATTACGTTTTTGCATTTCGGTTTCGTCGTCGCGTTTGGTCAGGCCGCATTTCAGGTAGTTTTGATGGAGTACTTCCAAAGCTGTTTTATCTAGTTCTACTCCCAAACCAGGGCCATTTGGTACAGGTACCGAACCTTCTTCAAATTTTATTCTGCCACCCACAATTATCTCATCTGACTGCCAGGGATAATGCGTATCAAGTGCATAAGGCATACGAGGCAAAGCAGCTCCCAAATGCACCATAGCCGCCAATGAAATGCCCAAATGGGAGTTGGAATGCATAGAAAGATCCCGACCAAAAGTATCACAGATTCCGGATAAAGTCATGGACGAACGCAAACCGCCCCAAAAATGGTGATCGCTTAGAATGATATCTTCCGAACCAATTTTTATGCTGTTGGGTATATCTTCGAACGAGGTGGTGCACATATTGGTGGCTAGTGGCATTTTGAGGATTTTCCTTAATTCCGCCATGTTTTGCTGTCCGCGAACAGGATCTTCAAAATACTCCAGCACACCTTCCATTTCTTTGCCGTATTTGATCGCAGTTTCCAGTTTCCAAATTGCATTAGGATCGAATCGCAATGGTACATTCGGGCCAAACTCCTGATAAAGTGCCAGCATGGCATCCGTTTCTTCGCGGGGAGGAAAAGCTCCACCTTTAAGTTTGATCGATTTAAAACCAAATTCCTTGCACATGGCTTTGGCCTGAGCAACTATTTCTTCCGGATTCACGGCACTTTTCTGTCGGGCTGCATCCCATCCGGTAGCACCTGGATCCATTTCATAGCCCCATTCTCCGCCGGCACCTTCGTATTTATAAAATAAATAGGCTGAAAACGGAACAGCGTCCCGCATTTTTCCCCCTAAAAGATCAACAATCGGTCGGCTGGTAACTTTCCCGATAATATCCATACAAGCTACCTCCACTGCACTGAAAATATGTACGAGTTTTCGCTGATCCCAGGGAGCCTGACCTCTTTCCAAGGTGCTCTCTTCCCCAAATTTATTCCGTATTAACTGATTGATTTTATTAAGATTAAAAACGTCCCGACCAATTATAAATTCCCGTGCTTCGGCTAAAGCGATGTCAATATCTTTGTTTCCCGGAATTTCACTTATACCCGTAATTCCATCGTCGGTAATAATTTCCATTACTGTACGTAGGGCGTAAGCTGCGTGCACGCCGGCGGCATTTAGTAACGGCGGGTCTACCGTAGCTATGGGAGTAATGTGGATTTCTTTAATTTTTGGACCTTTTTTGCTGAGTAACATGCTTGAATATTATTTTCGGTAAAATTGATTTTTGAATATTTTGAAGTTACCATCTTTGCCTGCCTACACCTCTTCACTCACCGCTTCAATGGTAGCTTTGATATAGCCATAGCAAAAGGCAAATGATTGCCAATTGGCTTTCGGATCGGCATGATAAGGCACATGGTCCGGCATCACCATGCCATCAAAACCGACATCCCGCAAGGCACGAATGCAATTCCTGTAGTTCAAAACACCATTATCGGGGTAAACTTCCTGAAAATTATTATAAGACCCTTTGATGTTTCTGAGATGCACATTGAAAATCTGATTTCGCTCCCCCACCCATTTGATTATAGGCAAAATTTCATTGGCGGGGTCGTTCAAGCCTTCGGCAATAGAGCCAATGCAAAAGTTAAATCCGTGGTATGGACTATCACTCAATTGAGCGAATCGTTTAATTCCGTCAAAAACATCGGGGCTATTCCAACGCATAATTCCACGAAAAGCAGCAGGTACAGGGGGATCGG
>JAHEBN010000237.1 GCA_024645245.1 Jiulongibacter sp.
AAGCTGACAGTACTGCAAGCAAATAAACCGCTATTTTAATCATACCTGAAGCACAATCGTTTCCGATTGTGCTTTTTTTATATAAGTATGATTCATCAAAATCTAATGAATTTCCTAATTTCAAACCCTTTTCCCGACATTAAGCTTTGAAGCAGGAAAAGGAATTGTGTTTTAAAAAATTAGGTAAAACAACTCAGCATCAGAAGTATAAAAACAAGGCCAAATTTCAAAAGAAAGCTATCGGTCAAAAAGTATTTGTACTTATCCAACTTAAACTTTCATTATCAGGTGTTTGCAGAAAAATAAAAAAGGGGCAATAGTCTATCCCGATTATTCTTGCTAATTTTGCAAACTTTTTTGACAAAGCATTGTAAAACAAGACAATGTAAAACATTGATAATATGCAGGATATTCGCAACATCGCCATTATAGCACACGTTGACCACGGCAAAACTACCCTGGTTGATAAAATCATTCATGCTTCCAAGATTTTCCGTGAAAATCAGGAGTTTGGCGATTTGATACTAGATAATAATGACCTCGAAAGAGAAAGAGGAATTACGATTGTTTCCAAAAACGTATCGGTACGTTACGGCAAAACCAAGATCAACATTATTGATACCCCTGGTCACGCCGATTTCGGTGGCGAAGTGGAGCGTGTACTTAAAATGGCCGATGGTGTAATTCTTTTGGTCGATGCATTCGAAGGTGCTATGCCCCAAACCCGCTTTGTTTTGGGTAAAGCATTAGACCTTGGCCTGAAACCGATTGTTATCGTTAATAAGGTGGATAAAGAAAACTGCCGCCCGGATGAAGTACATGAGCAGGTTTTTGATTTGATGTTTAACCTGGAAGCCACAGAAGATCAATTGGATTTCCCCTGCCTTTACGGTTCTTCAAAACAAGGCTGGATGAGTGAGGATTGGAGAACACCAACCGATAATATAGTTCCTTTATTAGATGCGATTGTAAAGTACATTCCTGCTTCTGTAGTAAAAGAAGGTGCTTCACAAATGCAGATTACTTCTTTAGATTACTCTTCTTTTGTTGGCCGTATAGCTATCGGAAGGGTAGAAAGGGGAACTTTCAAAGAAGGTCAGCAGGTAATGCTTTGTACCGCCGACGGTACCTGGAAAAGAAATAAAATAAAGGAAATTCACGTATTTGAAGGACTCGGAAAAAATAAAGTTACAGAAGTAAGCTCAGGGGAACTTTGTGCTATTACCGGAATAGAGGGCTTCGAAATTGGAGACACCATTGCCGATGTAGATGCTTTGGAAGTTTTGCCGAGAATTTCGATTGATGAGCCTACTATGAATATGCTTTTTACCATCAATAATTCACCATTTTTTGGCAAAGAAGGCAAGTTTGTTACCTCTCGTCACGTTCGCGATCGTTTGATCAAAGAAACAGAAAAAAACCTGGCTTTACGTGTGGAGCAGGGTGAAAGCGAAGATAAATTCCTCGTATTTGGCCGGGGTATACTTCACTTGTCGGTATTGATTGAGACCATGCGTCGCGAAGGATACGAATTACAGGTAGGCCAGCCGCAGGTACTAATCAAAATAGATGAAAATGGGCGTAAACTGGAACCCATTGAGACACTAGTAGTTGACGTACCTGAATCCACATCAGGAAAAGTAATCGAATTGGCAACCCAAAGAAAAGGTGAATTGCTCATTATGGAGCCTAAAGGCGACTTGCAGCATCTGGAGTTTAAGATTCCGTCACGCGGATTGATCGGCTTACGTTCCAATGTACTTACAGCTACACAAGGTGAAGCCATTATGAACCACCGTTTTTCAGCTTATGAAGAATACAAAGGTGCCATACCTGAACGTACCAACGGCTCCATGATCTCTATGGCTAACGGACCTGCAGTGGCTTATGCAATCGATAAATTGCAAGATCGCGGTGTTTTCTTTGTAGACCCGGGTGAAGAAATTTACATGGGAATGGTAGTAGGTGAGCATAACAGACAGAATGACATCGTGGTTAACCTGCAAACTTCCAAAAAACTAACCAACATGCGTGCTTCCGGATCAGACGACAACGTAAAAATTGCTCCGAAAATCCAATTCTCCTTAGAAGAATGTATGGAATATATCCAGAAAGACGAATACCTGGAAGTTACACCGAAATCGCTTCGTATGCGTAAAATTTACCTCGACGAAAACGAGCGTAAACGCATGAGCAAGACAGTAGAAATGGCGTAATATTCCGTTTTAAAAATAGTATTAAGAACCCGGCTGTGAAAATGGCCGGTTTTTTTTATGCCTGAAATTCCCGAATCTGATCTCAGACCCTGTATCGGAGGCGAATAGCATTTTTCTTAACCCCGAAGCCGCCAAGCCGCAAATAATTTTTAAAAATCCCGAAATTTTGCTCAAATTAATTGTACCTAAACCGTTAAATCAATATTACCAAGGCTATTATTCCCCTCTGTATTTTTATGCTTGGATTTAAACCTAATAATTTCTAAATTCCTGAACTGAAATCTATTAACACCGCCATTATTCTATGAAATCTTTAAAATCCACTCCAAAAATTGCACTCTGGATAAGTTTAATTTTTATCTCCATAAATTCTTTCGCACAAATCCCAACGAGTCAGGTTTTTTACCTTGATTTTGATAACAACTCTCAGGCCAACGGAACAATCAGCCCAATTACAGCCCAGAATATTACCTATGTGGCCGACCGATTCAACAATGCTTCAAATGCGGTTCAGTTTAATGGTTGCGGTGTTTCTCCTTCTTTTTTAAGGTATTCGAATACAGCCGCCATTCAATTTTCTACCGGATTTTCCATTTCATTTTGGTTAAAAGCAGATTTGAGTACCGGAATGAATCCGACAAATGGCACTTGCGATGATACCGGCCATCAGGTGCTGTTTGCCAAAGGAGGAGATGGAATTGGCACATCGCCAGGTGGAATTTACTCCAAATTTGTACCGAATGGCGGGTACCCCTTGCATGTATTAGCAAGCTCGGCCGGAAGCGGCGGAGTCAGTATTCAGACCGACGCACTAAATAGTTCAAATTGGAATTTTTATACCTATGTAATCAGCACTACCAACTCTAAACTTTATCAGAACGGCACAAAAATTTTAGACCAGAATACAAATATTAACTTTACAGAAATGAATGCCCAGGATTTATTTCTGGGTATTATGGGTCCTAAAACCACTGCAGCTTTAGGTATTACGAATTGGTTTCCACTCCATGGAGTTATGGATGATTTCCGTATTTTTAATGCCTTACTTACCGACAATGAAATTTCAAATATCTATCAATTTTCGTCATCAGCGGGGCTTGTAGGGCAAGTACTTTACTTAAGTTTTGATAATACGGCTAACTCGGCAGGTGGTTTGAATCCTACCACTTCTCAAAATATCACTTTTGTGCCAGATCGATTTAATCAGGCAGCGAAAGCCGTAAAGTTTAATGGTTGTGGTGCCTCGCCTTCTTACTTGCGATATCCCAATAGTTCAAATCTTCAATTCAGCACCGGGTTTTCCGCCACCTTTTGGTTAAAAGCTGATTTAAGCTCAGGCATGAGCCCTGCCGATGGTACCTGTAATAGTGGCGGCCATCAAATGATTTTTGCTAAAGGTGGCGATGGTGTGGGCACTTCGCCGGGTGGAGTTTATACCAAATTAGTACCAAACGGAGGAAACCCGCAGCACGTTTTAGGAAGCTCCGCCTCAAGTGGAGCTGCCAATGTAATTACCACTATACCCAATACTTCCGACTGGAATTTTTACAGTTATGTGGTAACACCCACTTTGTTTAAACTTTACCAAAATGGAACAAAAATACTGGAACAAGCCATTTCCATCAATTTTAGCGAAATGAACGCACAGGATCTTTTTCTGGGAATCATGGGGCCAAAAAGCACACCTGCCGCAGGAATTACCAACTGGTATCCGCTAAATGGAACAATGGATGAGTTCAGGTTATTTAATACCTTATTAAGTGATGGAGAAATCACTACCCTGTATTTAGATCAAAATAATACCCCATTAGAAACGCCGCCGGCAGTTTCCTTTCTTCATCAGGTTGGGCAAAACTATAAGAATAATTGCAGTCCATTATTACTTGGACCAAATAACAAAATGGAAACTTTTGTCATTGGCAATGAAACTATATTATTTACTAAAAAAATCTACAATGATATTCCATCTGCACGTACTTCAGTTCGAATACTTCAAAAAATAATAAATGATTCAATTGTAAATGAAAATTATCATAGCTACGCATATTGTGAATTCTGTTTAGGGTTTTCAGGTCAAATACAATCCTATTTTTCAAAAAGAAATGAGAAATATTATCTTATAGAGAGTAAATTTAGTTTCCCAAATTACAATGATAGTCTCTATATTTTTAACAATAATTTATTGCAAACAGTACAAATCTATATTGGTGATTTTCCTATTACGGATTTCAAAATTATTGATGATAATATTTTATTAATCTCAAAAGAGGCTACAAAAACTACGTTAAACATTTTCAATCTCAATGGTTTACAAGTTTATCAAACTACGATTAACGATCAAATTTTGGATTATCAAATCGAAGATAATAGAATGATATTTTCTTCTAACTCTATCTCCTATTTTTTCCAAAATTCACTTAACGCCTATACAATATTAAATTATGGTGGTTACCAGGTAAAATTTTTGGGAAATAAAATTCTTTTTAAAGGTAGCAATATCATTGAAATATTGGACTTAACTTACGGTTACAATTCAACTATTTATAACGCACCAGGTACAATATTTTCAGATTCTGATGCAAGTTATTTCTTCTTGGGCCAAAAAGTCTCTAATAATTACGTAATCAAAAAATTCGACTCAAATAATAACCTATTGTGGACCCATTTGTATGAAATTTTAATTTACTCCGAGGAATATGATATAGAATTTAAAAATGGTTCATTTCTAATTTCCTCCTATCCCAATAGTAGGAATAATAAATCCTTAATAATAAATTCCGACGGTAACATTATATATCAGTCACCGCTAAACATCATTTTGTCGAATTTAAATAAAAGCGGTAATTCTTATATTTTCAGTGAAGGTTTACCAAATGCTAGTTCTTGGAGTTCCATAAGCCAGGCATATTCTTCAATTGTGAAAGTTAATTTAGATGGACAAG
>JAHEBN010000072.1 GCA_024645245.1 Jiulongibacter sp.
TTTGCAAATGAATCTGGCAAAATCATATCCCGCAGCAGCCGGAATCGATAGTTGGAATAGAACCGTGAAATTAAATCGGCAGTCGGATCAGGTAGAATTAAATGATGAATATGTACTTAAGTCCAAACCAACATCACTCCAACAGGTTTTTATGACTATTTGTGATACGGATATTTCCAAGACGGGAATAATCAAACTCAACGGCGACCAAAATCAACATTTAAGCATTAAATACGATCCAAAACTGTGGACGGTAAGTACAGAACTACCATCTACCGAAGGTATGGAATACGAGAGTTTCAAAACCAAGTGGGATAATCATCCGGTAACCAGAATCATACTAACCAGTAAAAGTTTAAATACGAAAGGAAAATATCAGTTTAGTTTTGTGCCGGAGTAGCTGGCTTTTTAGGGATAAAAATAAGAATCCAAATTATGACATTGGACAAAATAAATAATATGTTGTGGGTTTGGTACTATTAAATGTCAACTCCTCCATTTATTATTCAGAGCCATCCTTCATTTTTTCACCAATTCCCAATATTGCCCGGCATACCTTTCGCCCATTTTTCGTTGAGATGCCGAATCAAAATGCAAATTATCGCCTTTGTGATTTAGATCGGTGGTTTTGATATAGCTGTAGTTTTTACGTGTTTTTACAAAATCGTGAATGGTTTCATTCATTTTTTGAGTCAAAGCTTTTTTGGCTGGATCCGGGCTGAACTCCCCGATTTCTCCCAGAATAATGGGCAATTTTTTAAAGCCAGATGTTTTACGGAAAACAGAAAACAAAGCATCCATGTATGCGGGGTAGCCTGGCAAGTCTCTATCATTAGCGTTCGATTCTCCTTGATGCCAGATTATGCCCTTTATCACGCCTTTGGTTTGTGCCAGAGCTGCTTTTTCTTTAAAATTAGTAAGTAATGTAACGTTGCGATAAGTCGAATCACCCAGCCATTGCTGAATGGAACTTCCACCCACAGCACAAGGAATGATAGCGATTTTTACATCGGAAGGAGCATTTTTTAAGATTTCTTTGGCAAATGAAAGCCCACAATCCAGACCGGTAAGGTTGGGCTCGTAAAAGTGCAAAGGCTCCTTAGCCAATACCCAATCGTTGTTTTTATTCAGGGTAAAAATCCGGGTATCGCTGATGGTATCTTCTGCTTCTACTTTTCCACGCCCGGCCATATTAGATTGACCTGCCATAATAAAAACCCAGACCTTACTCTTCTCTTTTTTTGAAACACCGGCCCTTTGTGCTTTCGTCGTATTAAATAGCATAAACAGTGCCCCAATTACCAGAAAACATTTTTTCATTTAAATGAATTTATTATTGTAAAATAATCAATATAAGGCTTTTATAGATTATTCTGTGCACCTCTATAAATCTCTGAGTAACAAATTCAAACCTAAGGCAAAGCAAAAGCCACATATTGATCACCTGATTTCGTTTTCAATTTTCCACCGCCACAAGCAATTACCACATATTGTTTTCCATCCACGGCATAAACACTTGGCGAAGCATATCCGGCGGCTGGTAATTTAACTTGCCAAAGCATTTCGCCAGTATTTCGATCAAATGCCCGAAATAGCTCGTCTTTCGTGGCCGCTATAAAAATAAGATCACCACTGGTGACAGCCGGACCGCCATAATTATCTGTACCTGTCGGTGGAATTCCTCTAGCAGTCAATTCGGGATATTCGCCCAAAGGCACTTGCCAGAGGTGTTTTCCTGAATTCATATTTATCGCCGTCAAAGTACCCCAGGGTGGATTACTTACTGGATATCCCTTGCTGTCATACCAACGGTTATATCCGGTGCCCACATACTCCGAAACGGATTGCATGGAAGCCCCTTTTACCACCTGGTTTTCACCGTTCAGGTATTTTAAGATAGCCGATTTCTCTGTTTCAGAAAGAGAAGTAAAAGAAGGCATACGACCACGACCTTTATTCAAAATCTGATAAAACCTTTCCGGTTTAATTCGCTTCGAAACCTTCTGAAGGCCGGGTATTGTTCCGTCTTCGTTCCCTTCGGCATTTTCACCGTGGCAGGTTTGGCAATTTTGGGTATATAAACTTTTTCCGGTGCTAACTCCGGGATTATTGATTACCGGTCTCAAACTGCTGTAAACCGGATTTTGCTTTGCCGGAATGTACATCACGGCATTTTCGTCCACGGCTGCTCCGCCCCACTGGGCACCACCATCGGTACCAGGATAAAAGATTGTTCTCTTAAAACCGAGGGGAATAAAAGGCTGGCCGGTATAAGAATTTCGAAGGGTATCGCGTATCTCTTCCTTGTTTTCTGCCAAATAACTGATGTCATTTTCCGTAAAACTCTGGTGGGTAAATGGCTCTGGTAATAAAGGAATAGGCTGTGTGTGAGATGCTTGCTCACCCGGAATTAGCGAAGCGGGATAGGTCCTTTCTTGAATGGGAAATACAGGTTTGCCACTTTCTCTTTCGAATACAAATACAAAACCTTGTTTGCTTAGTACAGAAACTACATCGATGGCTTTCCCGTCTTTTTTTATTGTAAAAAGGTTTGGTGGAGCAGGTATATCCCGATCCCAGATATCGTGATGCACGGTCTGAAAATGCCAGATTCTTTTTCCCGTTTCAGCATTGAGAGCTATCAGGCAGTTGGCAAATAGATTATCCCCTTTTCGGTTTCCTCCATAAAAATCAAATGCAGCCGAACCTGTCGGTGCGAAAATAATTCCTCTTTCCGCGTCCACCGCCATTCCCATCCAATTATTGGCTCCACCCAGATTTTTATAATTTTCCTTTTCCCAGGTTTCGTAACCATACTCACCGGGATGAGGAATGGTGTGAAATGTCCAGATCAGTTTTCCACTAAGGGCATCAAAAGCCCGTATATCGCCCAAAAGTGCGGTAGCCGATTCAGCCACTCGACTGCCTACAATCAACGTGTTTTTATAAATACTTACAGGCGTGTTTAGTGCTAAATATTCATCTGCACCCGGCCTTTTTAAACCATCCACCAGATAGATTTTGCCTTGTTTACCAAAAGTAGAAACGGGAACGCCGGTTTTGGCATCCAAAGCATAAAGATAGGCTCCAAAACCAAAGAAAATACGACTTTGCCGACCATCAGACCAATAGCTTATGCCCCGGCTGGTCATGTTAAAAGTTTCGTCTTTCAGGTTTGTTTTCCAGATTTCCTTACCGGTTTTGGCATCCAAAGCAAAAGCCTGAGAACCAGCAGAAACACCATAAAGCACCCCATTAATAATGATGGGATTGCATTGCATTTGGGTATTGTTCCGATCGGTATCTGCCCCACCGGAAGCATAGGTCCAGGCTATTTTTAATGAATTTATATTCTCCCTGTTTATTTGTTTCTGATCAGAAAAATGATTGCGATTATCGCCACCATTATAGCCCGACCAATCTGAAAAAAGGTTTTGGTTTATTCCTGAAAAAAATAATAGAAGGATAGAAATAGAAAGTAATAGGGCTCTTGTAATTTTCAAAATTGCAGTTAATTGAAATGGTCAATAAATCCAAAAACAAGTTAATTAATTAACGGTAAATTGATAAGGAAACTGGTGAAATTTGCTTTTGATACAGAGCAATTTTGAGATAATGATATACTAACTCCTTATGTAAAGTTTTTTGCATTTTCTTTACATATGTCGAAATCTATGTAAAGATTTTTGCGTTTTCATTAAATATTTTATGGAAATTTATTGATGATAAGATTTACTTAATCAAGGGAATACATTGATTATACTTTAAACTATAAGAGATTTGTTTAATTGAAATATTTTTAACCTCAAAAGATTAACTTTTTTTGAGACATAAATTATTGAGGGAATTTATGATATTTAAAAAAGTAATATTCGATGAGAAAAGAAATGAAATTTACACTTTATTTCAATCTCCCGATTTTGAATATGTTGATCCCATAAAACATTTCAGGGAAAGCTTTATAATCACCGATATCTCAGAGATGAGAAGAATTATCATGAATGAAAAGCCGACTATTCCAATTGAAACTATTGAAATGTTTATAGAAAAAAGAGCCATTATCAATTGGTCAATAAAATTGAAAGAAATTCATGAGACTCAAGTCCCTCAGAATTTAATCTCACTTTTAACTGCAAACTCAAAAAAGGAACAAGTTAAGCTATTAAAGAATTTGACAATATCTACAGATCAATTATTGGCTTTTATTATTAAGGCTTGGACGGATCATGGCTTTGTGTTTAGCCAGTATAGATCTGAGCACCTTCCAAAAGGAATTAATGAAGAAAATATGCCACACCTTGTGGAAATATACGAAGGTGAAATTAGTACGGTTGGTGAAACTATTTTTTCGGAGGGTCATTTAAAGCAAATTATTAACCATAGAAAAGGTGTTGTTTCCAAATTTTTTGATAATAATAAAACATGGCATTGCTTATTTTTAACCTTTAATAGTATAAATGGAAAGGAAAAATGGAATGAAGGGCATCCGCATTGTCATTATATTTCAGATAAATTTGGTTTATCAAGAGAAGACGTTGTGAAACAATTAAAAGGGAAAAAATATAAATTGGGCAATTTACCTCATATAGATATGGTTGATTAAAACAATAGGTTATTATATTATTTAATTTTAAATTCATATTTACTTTTATAGTATTTAAGTATATTCAACCCACCACATTAACAGCTTCCCCCCTTAAAAAAGCCCTGATATTTTCATAAACAATCTCCATAAGTCTTTTGCGGGCTTCTAAAGTTGCCCAGGCAATGTGCGGACTGATAATCAGGTTTTTGGCACCGAAAAGTGCATTGCCATTTACGGGTGGTTCCTGGCTCAATACGTCGAGACCGGCACCTGAAATGATGCCTTCGTCCAGAGCTTTTCTTAAGTCTGCCTCATTGATCAAGGGCCCGCGGGCGGTATTGATGAGAATGGCATTTGGTTTCATTTTTTTAAGGGAATCGGCATTAATAAATCCTTCGTTTTCGGCCGTAAGCGGGCAGTGCAGACTTATGAAATCACTTTCGGCATAAATCCTTTCCAGGCTTACCGTTTCGTACTTTTCATGGGCTTGGTAGCTTTTGCGATTTACCAAAACCCGCATTTCGAAGGCCGTGGCAATCTGTGCAACTTTTTCTCCAATATCACCGATTCCAATAAGACCGATGGTTTTTCCTACAAGCTCAGTCAGTGAATAATCGTAATAACAAAAGTCGGGTGCCTGCATCCAGCGAACGGGTTGTGCATGTTCCTTTATGCGGTTAGTAAATGCCAATATCAGGGCAAAAACATGTTGTGCTACCGACATAGAACTGTAATTTTTGGCATTGGTAACCACAATTCCCTGCTCTTTGGCAGCTACCACATCTACTACGTTATAACCCGTGGCTGTAACCCCAATGTATTTTAAGTCAGGCAATTGATTGATAATTTCTCTACTCAAAATCGCCTTATTGGTTAAAATTATATCCGCTCCCTGGGCTCGATTTAACACGAGATTTGCAGTCGTACGTTCGTAAATTTTGACTTCACCGAATTCATTCAGGGCACTCAGGTCTATTTCTGCGGGATTTACCGTGGCGGCATCCAGATAAACAATTTTCATACGTTCCATTTTCTGTTTGTAAATTGCAGCTCATTTGTAAACTTGCTGCATGCCAAATATACTCGAAAATATTTCTTTAAAGCCTTACAATACCTTCGGATTGGATGTAAATGCCGATTATTTTGTGGAGGTAAATCACCTTTCGGAGATTCAGGAAATCCTGCATAAAAAAGACCCACGATTTGAAAATATGTTGATTTTAGGCGGTGGCAGCAATCTGCTTCTGACGCAAAATTTTCATGGGTTGGTATTAAAAAATAACCTGAAGGGTATTGAGGTTTTGGAAGAAACCGATGAGTTGGTATTGATAAAAGCCGGTGCGGGTGAAAACTGGCATCAATTTGTCTTAACTTGTGTGAAGGCGGGTTTTGGCGGAATAGAAAACCTTTCGCTTATTCCCGGCACGGTGGGTGCAGCACCTATGCAAAATATCGGTGCTTATGGGGTTGAAATTAAGGATGTGTTTTTCTCACTAGAAGCCCTGAATCTGGAAACATTGGAAAAAGAAATTTTTGATAATCATACCTGTAAATTTGGATATCGCGAATCCATTTTTAAGCATGAAGCAAAAGGGAAATACATGATCACTTCTGTGGTTTTTCGCCTGCAAAAATTTCCGAAATTACACCTGGAGTACGGTGCCATAAAAGACACCCTGAAAGAAATGGGAGTTGAAAATCCCGGAATTAAAGAGGTAAGCGATGCAGTCATTCAAATTCGGCAATCCAAATTACCCGATCCGGCAGAAATTGGTAACTCGGGTAGTTTTTTCAAAAATCCGGAAATTTATTTGGATCATTTTGAAAAGTTGAAATCGGAATTTCCTGGTATTCCTTCTTATCCGATTGATGAAAAAACAGTGAAAGTGCCGGCGGGCTGGCTGATAGAGCAAGCAGGCTGGAAAGGAAAAAAAATTAACAATATCGGTGTTCACAAGAAACAAGCCTTGGTATTGGTGAATTACGGCGGCGGAAACGGCAATGAAATCAAAGAGCTTTCTCAAAATATTCAAGCCGATATTTTTGAAAAATTTGGCATAAATCTTCATGCCGAAGTAAATATTATTTAATTTGGTTTCCGAATAACCCTTTTACCATTTCAAAATAAGCCTTATGGAACTTTCACATGTGATTTCAGATGCCGTATTAGGAGCAATCGGACTCTTTGTTTTTTTCAGGTATCTGATGAAACTCGATTTAGTGCACACCTTATTATGGGAGTCGTTTGTGCTTTCTGTTGCGGTAGCCGCAATTCTGGGAGCCATGAAATTTTCCGGCATTCAAAATGCCGGAGGCTTATCAGTCTTTTTTCAAAAAATGGCAGCAACTGTGGGAGCTATGGGGTTGGTAGCAGCCTGTTGGTACTTGATGAACGACCAAATTCCCAATAAGATAACCGGTTATCTGGTAATCGGAATTGGATTTCTCTTATTTGCTCTGGATGAAGGGTTTGGTATAAAAACAATAACGGCATATATTCCATTGATTTGTATGGGATTGGTTGCCTTAATAGGTATCTATGGATTAGTAAAAGGTCGAACTAAACCAGCCCTGTTAATATTCGCAGGAGTTTTGTTTGCTGCTTTGGCATCATTCCGTGATAAATTTATTTCCGATCCCTACGACTCTGTAGATGCTTATCATTACTTGCTGGCCATCAGTCTCTTGTGTTTTGGAATAGGCTCGAGTTATGAGAATACGGTAAAAGAATAAGCCAAATTTTTTGAACATTTTGGGGGATCCCCGAAAATCAAAAATGATTTTTGTCCCAGAACAATTTATTAACTGATTACAGAAACTTTTCAAAGAAATGCCAGATTTCCTTACTGGTGTTGAAATCCTTATTTCCACTTGAGCCTGGCCAATCATGACCACCGTTAATTACTTTGTAAAATAACACTTCCAGATTTTTCCCGACATTTTTATAACTGAAAACCTTAACAGTGCTACTATCTTCTTTCCAAACATCCGGAATATTATATTCCAGCAATTTATCATAACCAATTGCTGTGGCCCAAAAATCGATAACATCAGGAATACTGAGATATGCTCCCCAGCCATCCTTATTTTGCATGTCACCAGCATAAAGCGTAGTCTTATCGGAAGTACCGGCAACAGCAAAAACAGGAATCGCGGCATTTGATTTACAATCGACCATATTTTTTTTCATCATGGTGCCTGCAATAGGTGCCATGGCTTTGAAAAATCCGGGGCGTGTACACGCTAAAAGATAAGTCATATCAGCCCCATTAGACATGCCGGTTACAAAAGTATTTTGCCGGGATAAAAGGTACTTTTCCTGAATATTTTGTGCCAAAGAAATAATAAAACCAACATCGTCAGTCTTATTATCTCTGTGAAAATCGTAACCAACATTCCAAAAAGTTTTATTCTCCTGATCGAGACTTCCCTGTGGATATAGAACAGCAAAATTGTATTCATCGGCCAGCTTATTCATATCAGAATAATTCATAATGGTAAGAGCAGAACTGGTGAATCCATGTAAAACTATTACCAGGGGTGCCTTGGCTTTAATGTTTTTTGGTGCGTAAAAGATGTATTCCCGCTCTATTCCTTTGTATTTAAATTTACCGTTTACAGGTTCGCCGGAATGCTGAACTTTACAAGAAAAACATATAAGGATTATCAAAAACAACAGTTTCATGTACAAGACATAAGGTTTTATTCAACTATTTAATACCCGTTTAGACTTGCATACCGATCCAAATGATAATTGTAATCACCCATTGTTTGCTGAAGTACTCTTGCTCTTTTGATGAAGAAACCAAAGTCCATATCGTCTGTCATTCCTATTCCGCCATGCATCTGAATGGCTTCGTTGGTAACTAGTTTAACCGTTTGGCCCAATTTCGATTTAGCAAGACTCGCCAATTCACTCAGGTTAACCCAATTTTCATCAATGGCTGTTAAGGCTTTAATAACCACCGATTTACTCAATTCGATTTCAATAAACATTTTTGCCGCCCGGTGCTGCAAAGCTTGAAAACTACCAATTGAAACACCGAATTGCTTTCTTTCTTTCAAATAGGAGATGGTTCGCTCAAATGCTTCCTGTGCAATGCCCAACATTTCTGCCGCAAGGCCTATAGCGGCAATGTCATACACTCTGCAAAGTTCATCAAAGCCCCCGGCAAGTTTGTCTGATTCTGAAATTATTACATGCTCCAGACTTATATTTCCTGCATTCCGATTGTCCAACATTTGAGTTCTGTGAATACTAAGACCAGGAGATTGGACATCTACCAAAAAAAGCCGTATTCCTTCATTTCCTTCAGAAGTTCGGGCAACTACAATTATTTTATTGGCCACATGTACATCCAACACAAAGACTTTACTTCCATTAAGTTTGTAATGTTCTCCTTCTTTTGTAGCTGTACAATTAACCCGGGTTGGATTGTGGAGTGTATTTTCTTCATGGGCAAGACTAAGCAATAATTCACCGGATGCAATTAAAGGCAAAAGGGTACTTTTTTGCTCTTCTGTTCCTGCAAGATTTAGTACAGTAGCACTCAATAATACAGATGAAATTAAGGGTGAAGCTGCCAAAGTACGCCCATTTACTTCCAGTATCTGACCCAGAGCTACATAGCCAAAATCAAAGCCTCCCCTATTTTCAGGAATGATAAGTCCGGCAAAACCCAATTCCACCATTTCGGCATATAAGGAGCGGTCAAATCCCACCGGATTGTTTTCATCTCTAAGCTTTCGAAAGGCTTCCAGGGGTGCTTTACTATTGAAAAAATCAACCGCCGAGCTTTTTAGTAAAACCTGCTCTTCATTTAATACTAAAGCCATATTTTTAATTATTTGGAAGTCCTAAAATGTTCTTTGCTATTATATTTAACTGAATTTCGGAGGTTCCACCTTCAATGGAGTTTCCTTTGCTTCGGAGCATGGCATTGGCTAATAATCCATTTTGATTGGCCGGGTTATCCATCACCAATTCCTGATTACCCGAAAGGGCCAGCTGAAGCTCCATACGCTCCATATTGAGTTCAGTACCGTAATATTTGAAGAGTGATGAGGTAGCACCTGAATTATTCCCTGCCTTTGCCTCATCAATAGCACGCTCTATAGTCATTTCAAAAATGGCCTCATTCATTTCATGTTGAGCCAATTCAGTCCTTAAGATAGTATCCGCCAAAATCCCGTTTTGTAAGCCTATATGCTCAATGGCTATGTTATGCGTTTTAACCTGTTCATCGTTTTTCCCCATATCACCTATCATCTGACGCTCATGGGTTAGCAAATATTTGGCTATACTCCAGCCCATATTAAGCTCTCCCACCAGATTCTCTTTCGGAACCCTAACATTATTGAAGAATGTTTCGGTGAAAGGTGACTTCCCGCTGATTAATTTTATTGGCCGGGTACTTACTCCTTCAGTAGCCATATCGATTAACAAGAAACTGATTCCCCGCTGTTTTTTAGACCCGAAATCTGTTCTCACCAAACAAAATATCCAGTCGGCTTTATTGCCATAGGAAGTCCATATTTTTGAACCGTTCACCAAAAAATAGTCTCCCATATCATCTGCCCGACATTGCAGTCCGGCAAGGTCGCTACCGGCATTGGGTTCGGAGTAGCCCTGACACCAACGTATTTCACCTTTTACAATTTCAGGGAGGTACTTATCCTTTTGCTCTTCGGTAGCAAACTTTTGCAGAGCAGGCCCTAGCATAGAAATTCCAAAACTAAATAAGGGTTTTCTACAACCCAGAGAAGCCATTTCTTCGTTGAGAATCTTATTTTCAATGGCTGATAAACCTCCTCCGCCATACTTTTTATGCCAATAAGGAACAGTCCAGCCTTTGGCGAGCATTCTCTCAAACCATATTTTCTGGTCTTCATTTTTAAAGGTTCCGTTTTTACCTCCCCAGTAATAATCAGATTCTTCCTGTACTTTTTCCCGCATACTCCGGGGACAATTGCTCTCCAACCAGGCCCTGGTTTCTGCCCTGAAAATGTCTTGTTCTTCTTTATTCATAATTAAGATTCTGTTTCTATTTTAAAAACACGACTGAAATATCCACCCATCTCCGACACCAATTCATTTTTATCACCTTCTATATCAATGCCGGAGATGATTTTTGCCAAACGTTTTTTGTATTCCAATTCCATCATTCGGGCAATTTGTATTTTTTGTGCTTGTGGAGAACCCGCACCATGCATACTCTCGGTAAGATATCCAACGGCATTTCTTCCCATACACATGTTTTCTATCAGACGTAAAATACGCACCCTGTCTTCCGTATTTACATCGGCTTTTCCTTTGAGGTACTTTTGCAATAATTTGCCAATTTCAGGATGATTCAAATCTTGCTCCGATGGCAGAGTTGAAACCAGGCCACCGGCCATATCCTGAGCCATACGGCCTATATCAAAGGGGATTTTGGTCACATGCAATTTGCATACATTCGCGATCATTTCATCGGGTTGAAAACAGCCAGATTTGGTTTCATACCCTTGGTAGGAAGCGGCAATTCCTGTTGCAAAAATAGTCTCATTCAGATGCGTCATTTCTACCAATTTATCGTTGATATGCGAGGGTTTGGATACCCCGTTCATTTCGGCAATAGCGGCAGCTGCACCTATCAACACATCGCCTACTCCGGATTTGCATACGTAACTCCTGCGGTGGTAAGTAGTAAATCGCTCCACCAGCAAGGCGGCATATTCATATTCGCCATCCATAAAAATATAATCGCTGGGAATAAAAACTTCCTCAAAAATCACCATGGCTTCCTGCCCGCCATACATGGCATTACCTACATCTATGCTACCCTCCATACTCCGGGTATCGCATGATTGCCTTCCATAAATATAAGTAATGCCTTTGGCATCTCCCGGCACCGCTCCCACAATGGCAAATTCCTTGTCCTTATCTCCTAAACGCATCGTAGGCATTACAATCAGGTAATGCGAATTGATACAACCCGTTTGATGTGCTTTTGCCCCGGAAATATAAACTCCTTCTTTGGTCCTTTTTACCACATGAACAAACATATCCCTATCGGCTTGTTGATGAGGAGCCAGGCTGCGGTCGCCTTTTACGTCGGTCATGGCTCCACCGACCACATAATTATACTGATGCATTTCTTTCAGGAATTCTTTCATTCTGGAATGATAAGTGGTTCCCAAATCCTCATCCATTTCGTAAGTTACTGAATACAAAGAATTAAAGGCATCCATCCCTACGCAACGTTGAAAACATGTGCCGGTAAGCTGTCCCAATTTTCTTTGCATCTTATTTTGCAAAACCAGATCATTGGCTGAAGTACATATATTCAGAAAACGGCTTACCCTTTCACCGGTAAAAGGAGATATTACCGAACCCAATTCCGGATTTTCGATGGCAAGGTCATAAGTTTTAGCAAGGGCATTTATCGAAGGGCGGATAATGGGGTGCTCGGTAGGTTCTTTTACCAATTCACCAAACAAATAGATTTTCAAATCCCTGTTTTTTAAGGAATTGATATAATCTTCTCCATTATTTATCTTCTTGTGATTTTGCTGCATAAAATGATTTCTATGTTCTTATAAAATCTGACTGGTATATTTTGCCTTGCTGATCCTGAATTGCCACATTCCTGTAAACCATAATTTCTTAAACCGGCAACGAACCTCCGTTGGCATGTAAAGTTAATCCGCTGATAAAACCTGCTTCTTTTGATGCCAAAAATAAATAGGCCTGTCCCATATCTTCGGGAGTTCCAATTCTGCCAACCGGTATCATAGAAATACCGGCATTAATTACTTCTTGGGGCATAGAATCAGTCATTTCTGTTTTAATAAAACCGGGTGCCACGGCATTTACCGTAATCCCATATTTACCCACCTCCCGACAAAGAGAATGCGTAAACCCTACAATAGCAGCCTTGCTGGCACTGTAATTGGTTTGACCAAAAGCACCATTATAAGCATTTATCGATGAGGCAGACACGATTCTGCCATAACGTGCTTCAATCATATGAGGCAATACAGCCTTTGCTGTTACATACAAAGAATCGACGTTGACACTCATAACCTGATCCCACTCCTGACGGCTCATTTTCATAAAAGAGCGGTCGCGGATAATCCCGGCATTGTTTATCAGGATATCAATGCGTCCATGATCTGCCATAATCTGAGCCACAGCACTTTCCACCGAATCCTGTTCACAGACATTCACCTTTTGAAAGAATATTTTTCCTCCAGAAGCTTTAATTCTTTCGGCCGTAGCCTGCCCTTCATCTAAAATATCCCAAAGAGCCACAGTGGCTCCTTCCCGACAAAACACCTCACATACGCCCTCTCCTATTCCTCTGGCACCACCTGTTATAATCGCTACTTGTCCTTCTAATCGTTTCATTTTTTAAGTTTAATAGTTAAGGTTAAAATTGCCTGAATCAGGCTTTTTACAGAATTGTTATAAAAATAAGGGTCTATTTCGATAAAATCACATAAGCTTTGATAATCATTGCAAAGCCGGAGCAAATATTAAATCATTTTGACTTAGCATCTGAATGCTTTACTTTTATATTGGCTATTCTAAATTTATTACCTCTTGAACTAACCAATCCAAGTTTTGACAGATCATGAAAGAAGCAGTAATTGTATCAACCGCCAGAACACCCATTGGCAAAGCTTATCGGGGTACGTTTAATAATACCAATGCTCCCACTCTGGGTGGCTGGGCCATTGAAGCCGCAGTAAAAAGGGCAGGAATTGACCCCGCCTCGGTAGAGGATGTGATTATGGGTGCAGCTTTGCAGCAAGGTAGCACTGGTGGAAATATCGGGCGTGTAGCTTCTGTAGCCGCTGGTTTACCGGTAAGCGTAAGTGGCATGAGTATCGACCGGCAATGTGCATCAGGCATGATGGCAATTGCCACCGCAGCCAAACAGATCATTTGTGATGGTATGAAAGTGGTGGTTGGTGGTGGACTGGAGTCAATCAGTTTGGTACAAAACGACAAAATGAATACTTACCGGGCTATTGACAAGGCAGTTGTGGCTAAAAGTCGTGATATCTATATGCCCATGTTACAAACAGCCGAAGTAGTGGCAAAGAGGTATGGTATCAGCCGTGAAAAACAGGATGAATACAGCCTGCAGAGCCAGATGAGAACGGCAGCAGCCCAGGCAGCAGGAAAATTTGACGATGAAATAATTCCCGTTACTGCAACTATGGGGATAATGAATAAAGAAACCAAAGAAATAAGCTATCAAGAACATACCATCACCAAAGACGAAGGTAACAGACCATCCAGTGATTTAGAAGGACTTTCCGGTCTTAAAACTGTGATTGATGGTGGTGTAATTACTGCCGGTAATGCCAGTCAGTTGTCTGATGGTGCTTCGGCCTGTGTACTGATGGAATCTTCGTTAGCTGCCAAATCAAACCAAAGCCCTTTGGGTATTTACAGGGGCATCGCCGTAGCAGGCTGCGAGCCGGATGAAATGGGTATCGGGCCAATATATGCCGTACCAAAATTGTTGAAACAACATGGCCTGAGTATGAATGACATCGGACTTTGGGAACTCAATGAAGCCTTTGCCGTACAGGTAATTTATTGCAGGGATGTGCTGGGTATTTCTGATGAGCTTTTGAATGTAAACGGCGGAGCTATTTCTATTGGTCACCCCTATGGTATGAGCGGCTCCCGTATGGTAGCTCACTCCCTGATCGAAGGTAAAAGACGAGGTGCCAAATACGTGGTTTGTACCATGTGTGTAGGCGGCGGTATGGGTGCCGCGGGACTTTTTGAGGTGGCGTAATTATGTATCTTTTAATCTTCCGAGCCTTCAATAGTCTTAACCATATATGAAAAAAGGGCCCTCGCAAGCGAAGACCCTTTTTTCATATCTTAAAATTCAAATCTTATTTCTTCTTACCAGCCACTGCCACCTCGGCAGCTTCCAGGCCTGAGGCTCTTTCTTTGGTAAGGCTTCTTTGCATGGCGTCAACTACGATAGGTGCCGCAATGTAAAGTGATGAATATGTGCCCACAATTACACCCAGGAACATCGCAAAGATAAATCCACGGATGGTTTCGCCTCCAAATATCAACAGTATAAGGAGTACCAACAAAGTTGCAATACCCGTAACCGCCGTACGGCTCAAGGTGCTGTTCAAGGCATTGTTGATAACCGTCTGTAGGCTTTCGTTGGCTTTTTTCTTGTCGTTCAGGTATTCACGCACCCGGTCAAATACAACCACGGTATCGTTCATCGAGTAACCCATCAAGGTAAGCACTGCACCTACAAATGCCTGATCTACGTCTAGCGAGAAAGGTAGGATTCCGTTGAAGATGGAGAAGATACCCAAAATCACCAAAACGTCGTGGAACAGGGCAACCACCGCACCAAAGCTAAACGCAAGGCTGCGGAAACGAATAAAGATATAAAGACCAGTAATCAATAGTGAGTAGAATATGGCTTTCAAAGAAGACCAGATGGTGTCGTTGGCGATCGTAGGACCCACTTTCGATGAGCTTACCACTATTCCTTTGTTGCCATTTACATTCGCCACAGCAGCTTCTACTTTCGCTTCGATGTCTCTTTCTACTTCTGGTACAACGTTATCAATTTCATAAGCAGTTGTAATTTTCACCTGATCAAATCCACCGAAAGTTTTAACCTCCGCGTTGGCTCCATCCAAACCTTTCGAAATAGCATCACGCACGTCATTTGTGCTTACTGTTTTTTCAAATTTAGCTACATAAGTACGACCACCTTTAAAGTCAACACCAAGTCCAAATCCTCTGATACCGATCGAAATAGCACCTGCAATAATAATTGCTGCTGAAATACTATAGAATACTTTTCTCTTGGTTACGAAATCAATGTTGGTATCCTTAAATAACTTGTCTGTCCAGGCAGTAAAGAAATTAACTGTTTTACCTTTTCTGATGTAATAATCGAAGATCAAACGCGAAATAAAGATTGCACAGAATAAGGAAGTGAAAATACCAATTAACAAGGTAGTTGCAAAACCAAGTACCAGACCGGTCCCGAAAATAAAGAGAATTATGCCCGTTATTAAGGTAGTGACGTTGGAGTCGATAATGGAAGGCATGGCAAATTTGAAACCGTTTTTAATCGCTTCTGCAAATGATTTCCCCTCATTAAGTTCTTCTTTTACCCGTTCATATATTAGTACGTTGGCATCGACCGACATACCTACCGAAAGTACCATACCTGCAATACCTGGCAAGGTTAATGTAGCACCAAAAGATGCCATTACACCCAGTAATAAGATCAGGTTGACAATCAAGGCAATATTTGCAATCCAACCCGCTCTGCTATAATAGATCAATACAAAGATCAATACGGAAAGTAAACCAACCAGTGATGAAATCACACCGGCACGTACGGCTTCCGTACCCACTGATGCACCCACCACGGCTTCTTCGATGATATTGGTAGGAGCAGGTAATTTACCAGCCTTCAATACATTTGCAAGGTCAAGTGCTTCTTCTACCGTAAAGCTTCCAGAGATGCTGGAATTACCTCCACTGATCTCCTGGTTAACATTTGGTGCTGAGTACACATAATTATCCAAAAGAATAGCTACTCGCTGACCTACATTAGCACCTGTAAGTGCTCTCCATTTACGGGCACCATTTGCGTTCATCTGCATACTCACATCCGGGCGGCCTGTTGTAGGGTCGTAATCCTGACGGGCATTGGTAATTACATCACCTTCTAGCGGAGCATTTCCCAGGTCTTTCACCATATACATACTTACCAGCTCTTCGTTGGTAGTGGTGTTCATAAATGGTTTTACGTCATAAACAAAACTTAAGTCAGACGGAAATAAATTGGACACCTCCGGGCTTTGAAGAATTCTGTTTACAGCTGAAGTATCTTTGGAACGTACCGCAAATCCTCCTTGTACCGGTATAAACAAACGACTGAATGCACCAGTAAGTCCGGTAGAATCAACAGATGATGAATCTGATGAGGTTTTAGAAAGCTGTGCTGCCAGATCATTACCTTTAGTAGAATCATTAGCCGCTATTTTCTTATCCAGGTCGCTTACTTTACTTTTCAAATCCTGCTGGGTAAGGTAGGCAGAGAACGCATCCAGTGAAGGTCCTACTTCCTGTGGCTCATATACTTCGCAGAACTCCAGTTTTGCAGCTCCTGAAAGTAGTTTACGAACACGTTGCGGATTGTCAATACCGGGAAGCTCAACCTGAATACGGTTGGTACCGGGAAGTCTTTGCAAGTTCGGGTTGGCTACACCAAATTTATCGACACGGGTACGGATGATGTTAAAAGCACGATCAAAAGCACCGTCAATTTCTGTTTGAATGTATTTGATAACTTCCGCATCTGACGATGAAAGGCTAATAATACCTCTGTTTGAACTATTGGTAAAAACAGTAGCCAATTTACTGTCAGGAGCAAGCTTTTTGTATTCCGTTCAAATAGATTTACAAAATTCTCACTACTCGTTACAGCAATTTTACTAGCATTGGCAATTGCAGTTGCTACTCGTGGGTCACGTGAACCACTTGCAAGTGAACGTACAATTTCCGTAGGCGATACCTCCAGAATTACGTGCATACCACCTTGTAAATCCAAGCCAAGTCCTAATTCTTGTTTGGTAAGGTCTTCTAACGTGGAGCCTAAGAATACGGGTTGTTTCCACAGGGAGTCCAGGTAACGTTGTTTTACTTGTGTATCCACATTGCCATCTGCCATTGTTGCAGCAATAGTGGCATCTTTTCGGATACTGTTAACTTTAAATGTTCTGATCAAATAATAAGCACTGATGGCCAGAAACGTAACCAGCAGTACGCTAATAAAACCTTTGTTTCTCATGATAAAAATTTAATAAGATTGATCTGATTGGGAATCCCCAAAATCAGAAATTAAGAAAATTGTTTAGGAAAATGAAGGAGGAATAAAAATCAGGGAGCATTGATAGCAATATGGTGCTCAAAAAGTTTTTCAAAATACGATAATCGGTATACAGGCTTCGTGAAAGTAGAAAAGCCTTTTTCGAGAGAAAGAAAAACCACGTATAAGTCAGGTACAAAAAAAACATTACCTGTAAAATCGAAGAAATGAGATGGGAAAACAACATCCAGATTTAGTTGGGAAAAACTGGCTTGCTTTTCTTCATCCTGCTTTTCGGTAGATTTCTTTTGCACTTTTTCGGGCATGGGAGCTTGCTCCAAAAGCCTCGATAGCGTAGGTGTGGCCACAAAAAACAGGGCCATAAATACGCTGAAAATGCTATATGTTTTTAGAAAACCTTTCATTGGAAGCCGCAAAGCTACAATCTTTTCATCTAAAAATTCAAGAAATGTGCCAATTATGAGATCAGGCTACTGAAGGAATGCTGATTTCAGACAAATTAAGCTTGTTTCACTCCGGCTTTATGGATTGAATCAGGTATGCTTTTTTGAAATCTATGGAATAGACTGCTCCTTCCATTTCAGGGCAATTTTTGGGGTCGGGATGAAAAGTGAAATTATAAATACTGTCATTAACTTGCTGATAATTAGCGGGTAATTCCTCTTTTCCTTTGAAGGCATATTGATAGGCTTCAAATATTTGCTGAACTTTATCTGCTAATTCCGGATAAGTTTTATCCAAGTCCAGCTCGCTGATTTTTAAATTATCTGAATTTAAACTGTCTATCAAAACCGGTATACAATTAGCTGATTCAATTTTACTGCTTAATTCTTCTCCTTTTATTTTTGCTTCATTAAGTACATCTGAACTGCTTATTTTCTTAATTTTATAATTACTCATGGCTTCTTTTACCGCCGTGGTATCTACCCGCTCAATATGGGTACATGCTATTTGAAGAAATACTAAACCCAGTAATTTAAAAAAGTTAATACACTTCATTTTCAAAATATGCTAAAAGTTATCAAGTCGCTTTCTTGCCTTATTTTACTTCAATCTGCTTTGTATGCTCAAAAAACGGATGTTGGTTTTAAACACATACTTAACAAGGATAAATCACTAAGAAAAGTTTTAAAACAAACCCAAAAATACGGCATTCAGATCATTTATACCCAAATCGACGAAAAAGAGGGAGAAAATCCACGTTTTAAATCGTTTTATTATAACTGCAAACCCGACCAATACTTCTATCCCGCCAGTGCAGTAAAGTTTCCTGCAGTTTTATTAGCTTTTGAAAAACTCAATGAATTACAAATTAATGATTTAAATGAAAATTCTATAATGGAGGTGCATTCCGAAATTACGGGATACCCTGATGCATTTTCCGATAGCAGTTCTGCAAATGGGAAAGCCTCAGTAGAACATTATGCCAAAAAAATATTTCTGGTAAGTGATAATGATGCGTTCAATCGTTTATATGATTTTATCGGGCAGGAGGAATTCAATGAAAAATTACATCAAAAAGGCTATTCAGGTACAAGAATCAACCACCGACTTTCTATTTCGTTATCAGAAAAAGCAAATGCCAGCAGTCCGGAAGTAAAATTCTATAGTTCTGAAATTCAGGACTTGATTTACAAAAAAGAAAAAAGCGAAAATCAAACAGGCAAATACTTCTCCTCCAGTCCCCTACCCATTGGCAAGGCCTTTTATCAAAATGGAAACCTTATTGAAAAACCCATGGATTTTTATTCAAAAAATTGCTTTACACTTGGGGATCAGCAGCAAATGCTGAAAGCCCTGTTTTATCCGGAAAGTGTGGCAAAGAATCAAAGATTCAATATCACTGATGTGCAAAGAGAGAAAATAAAAAATCTGATGAAAATGCTACCACAGGAAAGCGATTTCCCTCATTACGATTCGAATGAATTTTACGACAGTTTTGTCAAATTTTTCGTTTTTGGCGATAGCAAAGCGGCCATCCCTGATGAAATAAAAATATACAATAAGGTAGGTGAGGCCTACGGATTTTTATCCGATAATGCACTGATTGAAGATCGCAAAAACAATATTCGATTTTTACTTTCGGCAGTCGTTTATGTTAATTCCAACCAAACCCTAAACGACGATACCTACGATTACGAACAGGTAGGTTTTCCTTTTCTGGCTCAATTGGGCAGAGTAATTTTAAAATACGAGCAAAAACGGGCTACAAAAAACTATTAAAACTTAAACAAAATGTGAGCCCTTGGTTTCGGCATCGGCTACAAAACCTTTTACCTTTTGTTCGTCTTCTAATTTGCAGATCATTAACACATTATCGTATTCTGAAACAATAAAACCATCCAAGCCATTCACCACCACGAGCTTATGCTTAGGTGTTTTTATCAGGCAATTTTGTGTATCATACAGCATTACGTTA
>JAHEBN010000238.1 GCA_024645245.1 Jiulongibacter sp.
GCATATTTAGGTAAAGTTTACCTGTATGAGAAAAAGTATGGAGAAGCAAAAACCCTATTTGAAGCCGTAATTGCAAATGGTACCAATCCTAGAGGAACTAAGTTTGCTTTATTACCTAAATTTGCAGACTTATATAAGGCTTCTAATGATAACAACGCTGAATCGATATTTGCTGTTCAAGCCGCTGCAAATACCGGAAGCGTAAACAATGCGAATTCAGATGGAGATTTGAACTGGCCATACAACACCGGTCCTAATGGTCCGGGTAACTGTTGTGGTTTCTTCCAGCCTAGCTTTGAAGCGGTGAACTCTTTCCGTACTTCGGCTGCCGGACTTCCTTTATTGGATGGTTCATACAATACCGGTGCCAATCAGGTGAAAACCGATATGGGTATTGCTTCTTCAGCAAGTTTTACACCGGATGCAGGTAATTTAGATCCAAGATTAGACTGGACAGTAGGTCGTCGCGGTATTCCTTTCTTAGATTGGCAAGATCACCCGGGAGCTGACTGGATTCGTAACCAACCAAATGGTGGTCCATATTCACCGATCAAGTATTCGTATTACAAATCTGATCGTGGATCTCTTCAAGATAACTCATCCTGGACTCCGGGTTATACCGCTTTAAATTATACTGTAATTCGTCTGGCTGATGTTATATTGATGGCAGCTGAGTGTGAAGTTGAAGTAGGAAGCCTGGAAAAAGCTCGTGAATATGTAAACATGATACGTACAAGAGCGGCAAATGCTGATGGTTTTGTAGTACGTGGTGATGGTACTCCTGCGGCAAAATATGTAATAGGTAAATACGATGCCCCATGGACAGATCAGGCTATTGCTCGTACAGCGGTAAGATTCGAAAGAAAACTGGAGTTATCTCAGGAAGGACATAGATTCTATGATTTAGTGCGTTGGGGAACTGACGTAGCTACATTGAACTCTTTCCTTGACTATGAGAAGAAATTCCTGGCTAATACATATGGTTCTGCTAAATACGAAGCAAAACATGCTTTACTTCCTATCCCTCAGGCTCAGATTGACCTGGTTGGTACGGATATTCTTAAGCAAAATCCTGGTTATTAACAGAATTTAATTTTTCTATATGAAAGGAGGTAGTAATTTTACTACCTCCTTTTTTTATTTAACCAAAATGAAGATTAAAGAATTATTGCTTTTTACTTTATCGCTTTTTGTATTTGTTTCCTGTATGGATTCGGGAAAGCAATTCAAACAACTTCTTCCGGAACAAACAGGTATAACCTTTAATAATAGTATCCCCGAAAATGATTCCTTAAATATTCTAACCTACGAATATATTTTTAATGGCGGGGGAGTTGCTACGGCTGATTTTAATAACGACGGATTAACTGATGTTTACTTTACAGGCAATGCAGTTTCCAATAAATTATACCTGAATAAAGGCGAATTTAAATTTGAAGATATCACAGAAAAAAGTAAATCAAGCCTGGAAAGTATCTGGGCCTCAGGAGTTGCTACTGTTGATATTAATGACGACGGCCTCATGGATATTTATGTCTGTGCCACAGGACCTAAAAATTGGAAGGACAAGCAAAACAAGCTATTAGTAAATCAGGGAGTGGATGCTTCAGGCATACCAGTTTTTAAGGAAATGGCTCAGGAATACGGTTTGGCCGATTCGTCACATACCACTCAGGCCGCTTTTTTCGATTACGATAATGATGGTGACCTGGATGTTTATTTAATGATAAACCGACTAAATGATAATACTATTCCCAACCAATATCAAAAGAAAATTGAAGACGGAACCTCTCCGCGAACCGACAAATTATTAGAAGCCGTGTGGGAGGAAGGAGCAAGTCACCCGGAGTATGTAAATGTTTCCAACGAGGCTGGAATTACCAAAGATGGTTACGGACTGGGATTAAATATCTCGGATATTAATAAGGATGGATGGAAAGATATCTATGTCACTAATGATTACCTGACAAATGATTTACTTTATATAAATACACATAACAAAAAGTTTGAAGATAAGGCGGGAAAATACCTGAAACATACCTCTTATTCAGCCATGGGAAATGATGTGGCTGATTTAAATAATGACGCCTTACCGGATATCATTAGCCTGGATATGATGCCAAGGAGTAATCACCGTAAAAAAACCATGACAGCTGCAGGGCAATATATTACATATCAGAATAATGAAAAGTTTAATTATCTGTATCAATATCCCCGAAATAACTTTCAATTGAACCGGGGATATTTACCCGATGGAGATTTAAAGCAGTTTTCTGAAATTGGATTGCTTTGCGATATCGCCGAAACGGATTGGAGCTGGTCGCCATTAATTGCCGATTTTGATAACGATGGTTTCCGGGACCTGATAATTACCAACGGTTTCCCACGGGATATTACCGACCAGGACTTTGTGGCTTACAGAAACGAAACGGGTTACTTACAGGATAAGTTTTCTCTATTAGAAGTTATACCCGAAGTAAAACTTAAAAATTACGCGTACAGAAATCGGGGGAACCTTAATTTTGATAATGTTACTGACAATTGGGGGATAGAGACTGCATCTTTTTCCAATGGTGCCGCCTATGCAGATTTAGATAATGACGGTGATTTAGATTATGTGGTAAATAATGTAAATGACCCTGCTTTTGTCTATGAAAATAAAGGAAATGAAAATTCTTTCTTGAAAATCAGATTTGAGGGTGATGCCGGAAATAAAATAGGTTACGGTGCTGTTATAGAAGCTGTTGGTGAAAAGGGGAACAAGTATTATGCTGAAAATAGTCCTCAACGGGGTTATTTATCCAGTATGGAACCACTTATTTATTTAGGACTTGGCAAAGAGAAACAAATCAAGGAATTAAAAGTAAAATGGTATAATGGTAAAATGCAAACCTTGCGAAATGTAGCTGCTAATAATACCTTAATACTTTCAATAAAAAATGCGAATGAAACAGCTGAATATACTCATCTAAAGGAAAATTTACTTTTTGAAAATATCAGTACGAGATTCATTGATTTAAGTCCTCATACCGAATGGGATTTTATAGATTTTAATGTACAAACCTTATTACCCTCAAAACTCTCGCAGCTTGGGCCGGGAATGGCCGTTGGTGATATTGATAATGATGGATTGGATGATATTTATGTAGGTGGACCCAGGTTTCAAAGCGGATATTTCCTGATCCAACATCCAAATGGGAATTTTACAAAAGAGTATCGCTTTCCGAAAATTGATTCTATATCAAAAAAGGGGGAAGATCTCGGCAGTTTATTATTTGATGCCGATCAGGACGGTGATCTGGATCTGTTTATATGTAGGGGCGGAAACGAATATAAAGCAGATGACTCATCTTATGTGGATTTGTTTTACATTAATAATGGAAAAGATGAATTTGACTTGTCGTTCACAGCTATACCGGCAAATGTTATGAGTACATCAACGGCAAGAGCTTTGGATTTTGATAAGGATGGAGACTTAGATTTGATTGTTTTTGGCCGCAATGTTCCTCAACAGTATCCAAGACTTGCCTCCAGCATCGTTTTAAGAAACGATTCTAATAAAGGAGGAGTAATTAAATTTACAGATGTAACCAATAGTGTTGCTGCTGATTTTAGAAATTTAGGTATGGTTACTGATGCAATTGCCTCAGATGTGGATAATGACGGATGGACAGACCTTGTTTTAGCTTCTGAATGGGCTCCAATACGAGTTTTTCGAAATAAAAGTGGGGTATTTGAAGAATTAAAAGAAACCGGGCTAACTCAATACCTGGGTCTTTGGTCATCTATAAATGCTGCAGATTTTGATCACGATGGAGACATAGATTATGTAGTTGGAAACATGGGGACGAATAATTTAATGAAACCGTCACTTATACACCCTTATGAAATTATCGCAGGTGATTTGGATAAGAATGGTACCTTCGACTTAATTCCTTTTGCGTTTTTTAGCGATGTAGATGGGATTAAGAGAAGTTACTCTTATTTCGGAAAAGATGAGGTGGCTAAGCAGCTGAATGCCACCAGAAGTCGCTTTACCAATTATTCGGAGTTTGCAAAGGCAAATAAGGATAATTTGCTCCTGACTGAAGAACGTCAAAACTCTTTAAGCCTAAAAATGAATTTTTCAGAGTCTGCTTACATTGAAAATAAAGGAAATGGCAAATTTACATTAAAGGCTTTACCAATATTGGCCCAATTTTCGGCTGTAAATGGAATTCAGGTTTTTGATTTTACCGGAGATGGTTTTCCGGATATTTTAATATCAGGTAATAATTATGGCAATGAACCCGGAATCGGTAGATACGATGCTTCCAACGGATTGCTGCTGGCAGGCGATGGAAAAGGGAATTTTAATCCGATTGAAAATTCAGGTTTTTACGCACCTGGCGACGCTAAAGCCTTAGTAAGCTATCTTGATAACGAAAATAATTTATGTTTTCTGCAAGGGCAGAATAGGGGAGAGTTTTTAGCTTATAAACTTAATTCAACCGTTAAATCCCAGAAATTACCAAAAAATAAACAACGATATTCCTATCAAATGGGTAAAGATATTTATGACGGCGAGATTTATTTTGGATCCTCGTATTTAGGGCAATCAACAGGTAAAATAATAGTGCCTTCAAATGCCAATTCGGTAACTTTTAAGTGATTTAAGCTTAAATTTGAGTTTTCTAATTGAATAAAATTGCAAGTGAATAAAAAGGGTAAGAATTTGTTGAAGTTTGTTTTTGGTGCGGCATTATTAGGAATAATTTCTAATCTTATTTCTTGTAATCAAGCGGACGAAGGAAAGAAACTGGCTTTTAAAAATTGCTCTTCCTGTCATTTGTTTCCGGAACCCGATCTTTTGCCCAAAGAAATATGGAAAAAAAGTATTTTACCTGAAATGGGTTTCTTTTTAGGTAAAGGTGGAATGGATGAATACCTCAAGAAAAAAGGAAAGCTTGATTTTTATGAGCAGGCCACATTTCAGCAATTTTACCCGGAAGAGCCATTGGTTAGTGATAAAGATTGGGAATTAATTCAGCAATATTATCTTACCAATGCACCTGATTCCCTTAAGTCGAATACAGAAGTGCCAATGGAAACGGATCTCGAAAAATACTTCAGTATCAAAGAATATAGTTTTGAT
>JAHEBN010000073.1 GCA_024645245.1 Jiulongibacter sp.
AAAGAAACGATTGGCCTTTGGAATAGATAGGTCTATTAAAAATATCGTTTATAGAAATCTGTGGGTAAGCCAAAAATCAGGACTTTATTCTATTTTATGAAAATGATATGTTAAAACTCTTATTGAATGCCAAATTATAAAATCAGGCAAAAATATTTAAACTTGTGAATGAGAAATGATTAAAACAAGCGGGATCTTATCGATTACCTTATTAGTCCTTTCGCGAAATTCAAGAGATTAAGTTACGACCTGCTAAATTCATAGTTTGCAATAGGCCAATATAAAACTTACCAGAATGGCAATCCCAATTATTATTACTTTTTGCTCTTTATTGCTTGTTGCATACGTATTCAACCTTACTGCTTCAAAAACCAAGATACCTTCGGTAATACTCTTATTATTATTGGGCTGGGGAATAAGAAAAATACTTATTCTTTTAGAGTTTGAACTACCTGACTTCTCAAACCTTTTGCCTGTTTTGGCCACAATGGGTCTGGTCTTGGTTGTACTTGAAGGTGCATTAGAAGTAGAACTGAGTAAATCAAAAATTGGGCTGGTGAAAAAATCTATAAAGGGTGCTTTATTTCCCATGATAATCCTGTCTTTGCTTTTTGCAACATTGTTCTATCATTATGGACAAACTTCCTTTAAAATAAGTTTGATAAACGCCATTCCCTTTTGTATTATCAGCAGTGCAATCGCAATTCCCTGTGCAGTAAATTTATCAACAATTAATGGAGAATACGTTACCTATGAAAGTAGTCTATCAGATATTTTAGGCGTGTTATTCTTTAACTTCATGGTGATCAATAATACGATAAATATTTACTCCTTTGGAAATTTTGGTTTACAATTGCTTATTATCCTGGCTGTAACTTTTGTAGCAACAATTGGACTTGCTCTTTTACTAAGTAAAATTAAACATCACGTCAAGTTTGTTCCTATTATTCTGATCGTAATCTTAATTTATGCAGTTTCTAAAATTTACCATCTTCCTGCATTAATTTTCATTCTAATATTTGGATTAACCATAGGAAATCTCGGCGAATTGAAAAGGCTGAAATGGGTCAGGAAATTTAATTCAGATGAAATAAAAATTGAAATTCAGAAATTTAAAGAGCTTACAATTGAAGGTGCTTTTTTAATTCGTGCATTATTTTTTATTCTTTTCGGATATTTGCTCAAAGAATCTGAAATTTTAAATACCGAAACCATGATATGGTCAATAAGTATCGTGGGAATAATTTATGTATTTCGGGCCATTCAACTCAAGCTTTCTAATCTTAAGTTGGTACCACTTTTATTTATCGCCCCCAGAGGGCTTATTACTATTCTACTATTTTTAAAAATTGAACCTGTAAATAGTATATTGTTGGTTAATAAGTCACTAATAATACAAGTAATCATATTAACCACACTAATTATGGCATTTGGCATTATGATGGCTCCAAAGAAAAGCAATCAAGAAAAATAATCACGCCTCAATAAGATGGCTCCATCTTTGCAAAACAAAGTACGTCTGTTGAAAGATAACTTAATCATATCAAGCTTCTAAATGCCATCATTGTCTCTTTTTGCTTTAAATGGCGTTCTTGAGTTTAGAGTACTTCTAAAAACTAGTTTTGTTATGAAAAATAGCGATAAAGCAAAGGACAAATTTGCAAAAAGTATGTATCATTTTTTTAAGGTTTTATCGATCAGCTTGCAGCTTTTAATCAAATCAGGATTATATACTTTCACTAAAAAACTTCTTCTTCTTTAACTTATCTCCTTTAGCATATTATTCAGGGTGTGAATTATGCAACAGGTATCAACAATTGTATAACACCAACTGTTGATTATGTACCAACTTTGGGTAAGCTTTCTGAAAGAAATTCATTCATAATTTACTGGCGATCAGCTTTTCAAGATATTCTAATCAAGCATTTAAAGAACTTTGCTTTTTAAAAAAAATATAAACTCAATAAAATGTCTATACGAACTAACAATCCAAATACCAATAAAACAGTGAAGTCGTTTGAAGAAATGTCGGACAAAACAGTTCATAAGAAGCTTGGAAAAGCCCAAAAGGTTTTTTTGAACTGGAGAAAAACCAGCTCTCAACAGTGGGCAGAACTGCTTCATAAAGTTGCTAGTCTTATGCGTGCTAAAAAAACAAAACTCGCCAAAACCATCACATTACAAATGGGTAAACTCCTGGCCCAAGCAGAAATTGACTGGAGTGTTAATATCTTTGATTATTATGCAGATCATGGGGTGGATTTTCTTGCCGATAAAATCCTGAATCCCGAATATGGAAGTACCATTATCCGAAATAGTAAAATTGGGGTGTTGTTTGGTGTAATACCCTGGAATTTTCCTTTTTATCACGTAGCTCGGTTTGCAGCTCCTAACATAATAGTAGGCAATACTATTTTGCCAAAGCATGCTTTTATTGTTCCCCAGTGTGCAGCCTCTATTAAAAATATTTTCGAAGAATCGGATGCTCTAAAAGGATTATGTACCAATTTATTTATTACTAGAAACCCTGCCTCAGCCTGAGTTTCAGATAAAGGGGATTTCCTTGACCGGTAGTGAAGCAGCAGGTGCAAGTATTGCATTGGAAGCCGGGAAACATTTAAAGAAGGTTGTGCTGGAGTTAGGCGGCAACGATGTGTTCATTATACTGGAAGAGGCCAATATGGAAAAAACAGTAGAGTGGGCTGTTGTGGGCAGAATGAATAATAATGGCCAATGTTGCGTAGCCTCAAAGCGGTTTATAGCAGAGGAAGTTATTGCTGATAAGTTCATTAAAAAGTTAAAAGATAAATTATCAAAAATGAAAGTGGGAGACCCAATGTATCCAGCCACAGAATTAGTCCCTTTAAGTAATGAAGCGGCAGCCTTGCATTTAACCGATCAGGTGAAACGTTCCGTAGATAGAGGTGCTAAAGTTCTTTTAGGCGGAAAGCGTTCAAATCGCGAGGGAGCCCTTATGGAACCAACAATTCTAACTGAGCTAAAGCCAGGAATTGAAGATTACCACGAAGAATTGTTTTACCCCGTCGCCTCCTTTTTTGTAGTAAAAGATGAACAAGCCTCCATAGATTTAGCAAATGATTCAGATTACGGCTTGGGTGATTCTGTATTTACGCAAGATATCGAAAGTGGCAAAAGAATAGCTGACCAAATAGATACAGGCATGATATTTATCAATCACCCTACATGGACACAGGCCGACCTTCCTTTTGGTGGAACAAAGCATTCGGGCTTTGGCCGTGAACTTTCAGGGTTAGGTATACAAGTGTTTGAGAACAAGGAACTTCTACGAGTCAGCAAACTGAGCGATCTATTTTAAGTAATTAATCTTTAAAATAAAAAATCATGAAAAAACTAAACAAATATATTGGGCTTATTGCACTTGCCGCACTATTTGCGTCCTGTCAGTCTTCAAAACAATTACTTTCAAAATCGGATTCAAGAGCTAAGCTCATGCACAACATTGCCAGTGACCATGACATGTCAAAAGAAATGATGGATGCCATTATGCAAGGAGCTCATGGCAAAATGTTGATGAAAGAAAGAATGAAAGAAATGATGGGGGACAAGAGCATGATGATGCAGACGATGAAAGATGATCTTGAAATGAAAAAACGTATGATGTCAGGCATGATGGAGACCGCTAAGGCCGACACCAGAATGATGGCTGAAATGTGTAAGGCCATGATGGATAATCCGGAAATGATGCAAATGATGCAGAAGATGAAAGACAAAGATAAGGGCATGATGAAGGGAATGGATCAGAATTAAACTCATAACTATATCGATAATTAGTTTATTGAAAAAAACCAAAAGGTATGATGCACAATGGAAATTATGGTTTTATGAGAATGCATTTTGGCTGGTAGCTATTCATTTTTGTAGTGGTAATTGTTTTAGTAGGATTGTTTTTCAGGTCTAGGCCAAAAAGATGATCTCGAAGTGGAAAGTAAGCATTTACTCGAAATCTAAAATTAAACAAAGAATACCTTGTAGCATTGCTGCTACTCGGTTCATTAAGGCATTCATTATAATTACTCCCATATCGCACATGTACAACTTCCCAATTTAATTATAACATCACTTCCTTTTGAGAAGATCAAGATGATCGTAAATGGGAATATTGAAAGTATTGGATCAGTAAAATCTATTATGAAACCAGTTAGAGAATATTTATTTAAAAATTAAATCAAAAAATATGAAAAAGAAATATGAATTAAATGGTATGAGTTGCGGTGGTTGTGTAAGCAATGTAAAGCGGGCATTATTGCAAGTACCTGCCGTTTCAGATGCAGATGTTCATTTGAATCCGCAAGAAGCAATTATCACTTTCAACGAATCTGTTGCGGTTGACGTATTGCAAACTCAGCTTAATAAAGCAGGACATTATACGATTAAGGAAGTGGCTTAAAGCTTAACAGCATAATGTAGAGCACAAGAAAAAAATGTCAATAAGACGGCTATAAAAGTATAACGTTAAAATAAATTCTATAAAAATCAATTAACAAACAAAAATTATATTATACGATGGATATCATGTTTGGGCAATGCACCTTGTTTGGTGATTCGTATGGGCAATACTTTTCTTTTGTTTTTTCGCAACACCTTATGATATTCCGGGCCAGCGAAAGAAAAAAGATTCCCCGCTCCACATTTTACAAAAGAGATTAGATTCTGGTCAAATTACTGATGAAGAATATCAAGAGAAAAGAAAGTTTATCGAAAAAAATTAATTAATGTTCTTAACAACCTTTTAAAAAAAATTATGGAAAATTTAATTTCAACTACTTACAGTGTTGTTGGCATGAAAGAGGGAGACTCTGCCACATTTTTTCAAAAGACACTTACAGATATTGAAGGTGTAATTTCAGTAAAAATTGACTCGGCAAAAAGCCAGGTTGAAATCACATCACAAGAGGTTCTTGATATAGAAATGTTGCAAAAAGCAACTGTTAATACAGACTATTACATTTTAGAACTTAAGCCATATTATAAGACGGCTTCACCATATAATAGTGCTGTAGATAATGTAAAACAAAGGCACAATGCATCCGGAGATGTGGACGGCGGAGACGATGGCTACCTGAATTCAGGGCCTGTTACAGATTATACAACAGATTAATCAATCTGAAAATGATGCATGGCGATTCTTGAGGTTTGAATTTTTAAAATATCCCATTTGCAGATAGTCTTATTTTTTTCAGGAAGAACATGTATGCTAAGCCAACTTTGCCTTACATAACAAATAAGGTAACCTAATATATGCCAGATAATACAAACTGTTTGAAACAGCCAAATTGATGGGCGATCTTAATATTTTAAAGAACTACTACAAGTCCTGAAATAGATATTAATATCTCATAAGTTGCCATCATTAATGTTAGAAAATACTGGCTGAAATACTATTAAAATACCAATGTTGTTTAGTTAAGCAATTTTTCTAAACCTCAACCATATCCCCTCTCCTATCAACAGGCTCATGGTAAACAGGATAGAGAATAAGGACACATAACTAAACGACATTGGTACATCTATTAATAAATTGCTAAGTCAAATCATGCCACCAATTACCATAAGAGTCTCTTTTTGCAGAAATCCAAATTATTCAACACAAAATCTATTCCGAGATTTAAATTGCTTCCCTTCGGCATGGTTCAGGTTATCACAAATCAGTTCACTTCGGCGAGCTCAGCACAGGCTTCAACTCAATTAATTTAAACTCTTACCAATAAATCGAGACAAACTAATACAACGTCATGATAAATAATCCGGGTTAAACGAAGTTTTATTTGCTTTCAAAAAACAATTCGGATTGAAACTTATATTGTGGATAAAGAAAGGCAAAAAACCTAAGTTTTTATAAAATGCATTGAACCCCTAAATCAAAGAGTTTTTATACTACCTGATTGCTTCGTGGCAAGGTGTTTTTTATAATTTTAACCCTTGTAGTTTTTTTATAATTTTATTTTCCGATTTAGGTTTAATTTTGAGGTATAGGATATACTTTTTTTTCTTTGAAGGTTTTGGTCTATTCCAAAAACTTCAGGAGCGACTTTCCAGCTTTTCAATACAAGAAACCACCTTTACAAATCGCGAAGACTATTTATTCTTAAGGGGAGGACTTCTAAAAACTAGTTTTGTTATAAAAAATAGCGATAAAGCAAAGGACAAATAAAATTTAAAAATTTACCCGAAACGTTGCCACAGCTACCTTGAGGACATATTTTTAAATTTTATGAAGTAATTTATTTTTGTAACATTTTGTAATAAAAAGTAGTTTTAGGGGTCCCCTTAAACAAAAAAAGAAAGCTTTGACCGGTCAAAAGAGTTTAAATACATTCCAAAAATTATCGGGATATAAATTTGAACTAAAAACGAAAACATTACATTTGCAACTAGTTGGTAATCAAACCAAATGGAAATTATTAGCAGATATACTCAAACTAAATTTCAAAAAATACGAATCGATATGCAAACAATATTAGGATCAGGTGGAACAATTGGTACCCCGTTAGCCATGGAATTAATGAACTATACCGACAAAATTCGCCTGGTAAGTAGAAACCCAAAAAGGATAAATGCAACAGACGAACTTTACCCAATTGATGTAAATGACCTAAGCCAAATTGACAAGGCAATCGCAGGCAGCGAGGTGGTTTATGTTGTAATTGGCTTTGAATATAAATTAAGCGTTTGGCAAACTATCTGGCCGGTTTTTTTGCAGGAAGTAATAAAGGCTTGTAAAAAATATAAGGCCAGGCTTGTGTTCTTTGATAACGTATATATGTACGAAAAATCGGCAATACCTTTTATGACCGAAACTTCACCGGTTCATGCACCTAGCAAAAAAGGAAAAGTACGGCAACAACTTCACGAGATGATAATGAATGAAGTAAATAATGGCTCATTAACAGCACTAATAGCTAGATCGGCAGATTTCTACGGGCCAGATAATAAAAATAGTGCCTTGAATATGATGGTTGTTGATAATTTTTTAAAAGGAAAAAAAGCACAGGCGTTTGGTAATATCGATAAAATTCATACTTATACCTATACACCGGATGCAGCAATCGCAACAGCTTTACTTGGGAACACAATTGATGCGTATAACCAGGTATGGCATGTTCCTACAACGAAAGAGAAATTAACAAACCGGCAATGGATTCAATTAATTGCTGATCAACTTAAGGTAGAAGCTAAAATTCAAACGATTCCAGTCTGGATGATTAAAATACTGGGATTGTTTATACCCATAATGAAAGAGTTTCCGGAGATGATTTACCAATATGAAGAGGATTATATATTCGATAGTACAAAATATGAGAAGCGATTTGGCATTACAGCAACTACACCCAAAGATGGTATTAGCCAACTTATTAAAAATTTGAACACCCAAAACACCAAGCTTTAAGCATACACAAGATTTCAGTGGAATTTCCATGTCATATGGCAGAAATGATTGAACAACCGGCACTTTTGGGATTTCCTTAAGTGCTGTTTTTTGAATTCACATTTATGTAAGAAAATCCCAACCAGGAATAACCCATAATACTTAAAATACAGTTAATTGACAGTCAAAACATTTTAGAATATTTCAATTTTTAAAGAGTAACACATGAATAGTGCAAATGCAAAGAATATAGCATTAAGGTTATTAATAGGTATGCTAATTGCCGTGATTTTCTTTCACCTGTTGATATTAACTAAACTTATTCCGTATAATATTGCCTGGGGTGGTAGATTAGAAAATGATTTTCAGATGTATGTTTTTGAACTCATTTCCATTTTAATCAATATTTTTCTAATAGCGGTTTTACTTTTAAAAAGTAATGCCATTAACCATAGCTTTTCTTCTAAATCTTTAAACATTATACTTTGGGTTTTTATGATTTTATTTTCGCTCAATACAGTCGGGAATTTATTGGCAGAGACAAATTTTGAAAAATATTTTGCCATTCTGACGTTTATATTTGCCTGCTTACTTGGATTAATATTAAAAAAAGAAAAGGTATCAAACACAAAAATGAAAAATACTGAAATCTAAATATCAGTTCAAAAGTAGATATCCGATATGAAAAAAACAGGTAGAATAATCGCAATAGTGCTCTTTTCTTTGGCGGGCCTTCTATTTATTTCAGGTTTGATTATGGCCTATGTTCCTTTTGAATCAAAAATTAAAAATCACAAAATAAGTACGGAAGAAGCCAAAGAATTACGGAACAATTTCAAAGGTCCCCACGAGATTTTTAAAACCAGCGATGGCGAAACTCTATTTATGCGTAGATGGAATCCGGATAGTATCGAAACAGGGAAAAAAGATATAGCAGTTCTGCTTTTTCATGGAATTACTGCCCACAGTGGAGCCTATAACATGGCAGGCAAACTCATTTCGAAAGCCGGCTACACTGTCTTTGGCCTTGATTATCGCGGCCATGGCCTTTCTGGTGGTAACCGTGCCGATTCTCCTTCCAAAAAACGCTGGTTGGCCGATTTAGCCGAATCGGTGCAGCACGTAAAAAGTCTTGGTTTCACCCGGGTTATCGTTTTTGGTCATAGTTTGGGCGTGGCTTCGGCCATTTATGCCGCCAAAGAAGTCCCGGATGAAATAGCAGGATTGATACTACTTTCAGGTGCCTACGAAGGAAAAAAAAATGTAACCGCCCCTCCTGGTTTTATGCAAAAGGCCAAAATTCTTGCAAGCTCCATTTTCCGGCCATCGGTACAAGTGGTTGAATATTACCGGGATGGTATGACCGGCATCGAAGATCCGTTATTTAATTTCAAATACACCCTTCGATTCCTGAAAATGCTGGATGTAAAAGAGCTCTATTTACCCGGAAACTGGAATATCCCGGTATTGGTTGGTGTGGGAGATAAAGATGAATTATTCGAAGTGGAAAAAGTAAGGGAACTGTATGAGCAGATTCCGGGTTCCAAAAAAGAATTTGTGGTACTCAAAAACACCTTTCACGCCCGTTTCCCGGATGAAAGCTGGCAGGAGTTGATTAAATGGCTGGACAATAACTTTAATAAATAATCACTAAAATGCTATCTCCTGAAGAAAAATATTTTCTTGAAGAAAACGGATATCTGGCATTGGGCCAGCTACTAAGCAATAACGAAGTCGCCGCGGTCAATCAAAAAATCAGTGATCTGATGAATTCGGAAGGAGAAAATGCCGGTTCAGAATTGATGGAATCAAAGTACATTCGCCATCCGAAAGAAGAAGGTGCGGATCGTCTGGCTGATCTGGTAAACAAGGGCGAAATTTTTGATATTTTCTACACGCATCCACGAGTATTGGCAGCCATAGAAGCTGTAATCGGCCATAATTATAAACTTTCTTCACTAAATTATCGTGCTGCCAAACCGGGCAAAGGCCTGCAAAAGTTACACGTGGATTGGAAAAACACGGTTGTAAACGGCCAATACAAAGTCTGTAACAGTATTTGGCTGCTCGATGATTTCACGCCGAATAATGGTGCTACCCGAATTGTACCCGGCACACATAAACTCAATTTATTACCGGATGACGGCATGGAAGACACATTAAAAAAACATCCGGATGAAATATTAATTCAGGCTCCGGCAGGGTCGGTTTTTATATTTAATTCCCACGTATGGCACGGCGGCACTACCAATTTTACAGATAAAGACCGCCGCAGCATTCACAGTTATTTCTGCTCACGCGAACTACCCCAACAAATCGATCAGAAAAAATACATTACTGCTGAAACAAAGAAAAGAATTGGACTTAAAGGTGAGCACATTTTGGATACCTTATAAAGCTATAATTTTCAAAAGTATTGCAATTCCATTTTTCAAAAGCCATCTTTGATAAAAAACAAATTCAAATGCTCTTAGATAAAGTTTTCGAAAAGTATGCCGATCGCATACCTGAAGCACCTAAGCCGGGAGGGGTCTATAAACCGGTTTTAGTAGTAGATAAAATGGTATATGTAAGTGGCCATGGCCCCTATTTACCCGAAGGTGGCCTGATTAAAGGCCGTGTAGGTGATGAAGTAGATCAGGAATTTGCCCGTGATTCAGCCTTACAAACCGGCCTGGCAATTCTGGCCACATTAAAACAAAATTTTGGTTCGTTGGAAAACATACAACAGGTAGTAAAGCTGCTGGGTATGGTCAATTGTACTGCCAGTTTTCACGCTCATCCTTATGTAATAAACGGATGCAGTGAGTTATTCGCAGAAGTATGGGGACCAGACAAGGGATTGGGAGCAAGAAGTGCTGTGGGATTTGTAGTATTGCCGAATAACATAACCACCGAGATCGAATGTCAGTTTCTTCTTAAGTAACTCCGCAAAAACCGTACCTCACACACTTTCGAAAAATTATAATTACCAAGCGGATACAATTGATCTATATCAATTGCTTTTCACTTTTTTTTATCAATTCCTGAAAAACTTAGCGAACGGATACATACTTATTAAGCGGTATCAAAATAGGTCAATTTACTAAAAATAGTACCCCAAAATCAGCATTTAAATCAATTAGGGGCCATTTCTACTGCATTGCTAAAATGTTCAATTGGCATGAAATTCTCATTCAATTTAGTGGGACATCGCAATGTTCACACCAACACTCTCTCTTGATGCGGGTTGTCCTTTCCGACGAATCTGTGAGCCAACGCTCATTGGTGAGAGTTGTTGGATGTGAATTTGTTCTTTACCAAAATGTTTAGATTTTTTTAGTACTTCTTACGTAACTCAATTACACACAACTTAAAAATTTAGTAAAGTTTTCACTCAATGGCAACCAGTAAATGGGGATGGTTTTTCCGCCCTTATTTCTTTTCAGGCCACTTGCTCTTATAATTTAATTCACTCAAAAGCCATTAAAAAGGCTTTTATCACTCAAATTCCAGTAAACAGGTATTCTAATTTTATATAGTGGATTCAGTCTTTAATTCTTAAAGTTCTATAAACTGCGTTACTGCCTGATAGCTTCGATTATCAAATAACAAACAGAGATTCACCTCATGCAAACTTTGCAAATAATGACAACCCGGCAAAGTGGTGGATACCGTGTATGTCGGTTTTATTTCTTTCTTTTTCACAATCGGAAGATAAACTTCCACATTCTTTAGCCTTGTCATTCGAATAGAGTTTTGTTTATTTTATACCGGAAACTACCTTTGTTTCTGTTACAAAATTAAGACGAATATTTTGATATTAGTATCTTGTACAACTACACGAATTGATATATATCAACTGTAAGAAGATTACATACTACACTAATTAACAATTCTTTATGATGATATGTATCCTTTAGATTAATTATTGATTTAAATCAATTTACTTATCAAGCGGTACCATATTTATAGCCATTTCAGCATCCATTTTTTTTGTACTTTTGCAATATTGTTAACAAAGCGATTCATAAAGTTTAGTATTTGATAATGAAATTAATAAAGGTAGGAGCCGCAGCTCTCAATCAAACTCCGCTTGACTGGAAAAATAATCTGGCTAATATTTCCTTAGCAATTGCCGATGCTCAGGACCAAAATGTCAGTATTCTTTGTTTGCCGGAGCTTGCCATTACAGGCTATGGTTGTGAAGATGCTTTTTATATTCCCGACGTAAAAAAGAGGTCACTCGAAATGCTGGAAGAAATACGTGAACTAAGCAGTAAAATGATAGTTTGCGTCGGCCTGCCCATTGAAGTAAATAATAAAAATTTTAATGCAGCTTGTATCATAGCTGATAAAAACATCTTGGGATTTGTGTGCAAACAGCACCTGCCTAATTATGGCTTATTTTATGAAGATCGCTGGTTTCACAGATGGCCGGCGGGAGTTAAAGACGAAATTAATTTGGATGGCTTTAAGTATCCGGTGGGAGACTTAATCTTTGAATTGGATGGAGTACGCATAGGAGTAGAAATATGTGAAGATGCCTGGGTGCCAAGAAGCCCGGGTGCCAGCTATTTTGACCGCGGTGTAAGTATAATTTTAAATCCCAGTGCTTCACCCTTTGAATTTTTCAAATTTCAAACCCGTGAACAACTTGTAGCAGATACTTCAAGAAGCCACAATGTTAGCTATGTTTATGCCAACCTTTTAGGGAATGAATCAGGCCGTCTGATTTTTGACGGCGATACCATGATTGCCACCAATGGCAAAATGCTTGCCTCAAGCCCGAGATTCAGTTATGCAGACTACACGCTTACTACTGCACAGATTGATATTGACAACAATAAAAGAGAGCAATCCAAAATAAAATCACCTGTTTCTCCTCCCGCAAATAAAATTGCAGGAATATTTTCCTTTGACGAAGATTTGGAACCCACCCATGAGCAGGCAATGCTGGAGGCTTTCGAAAAAGGTGGATTCCTGAAAGAAGAAGAATTTGCCAGAGCCGTTTGTCTTGGTCTATTTGACTATTTGCGAAAATCTAAATCAAATGGTTTTACCATATCACTTTCCGGCGGGGCAGATAGCAGTGCTTGTACAGCTCTCTGTGGATTGATGATACGCCTGGCTGAAGAAAGTATTGGATTTGATGGATTCAGAAAAAAACTTTCTTATATCAACAAACTGTCAAATTGCGAAAATGCCGATTCTGCTTCAAAAGTCTTGATTCATACTGTTTACCAAGCTACAGAAAACAGTTCGGTAGAAACTCTGCAATCAGCCAAAGCTTTAGCTGATTCTATTGGTGCTACTTTTTTTGATGTTTCGATAAATGGCTTGGTTGAAAAATACACCGAATTGATTGAAGGAACAATCGACCGAAAACTAAGTTGGGCTACGGATGACATTGCTTTGCAAAATATTCAGGCCAGGGTGCGGGCTCCGGGTGTATGGTTACTCACCAACCTATCAAACCACTTACTTTTAGCTACATCCAACAGATCAGAAGTTGCGGTAGGCTATGCAACTATGGACGGCGATACAGCTGGAAGTATATCTCCCATTTCAGGCATAGATAAACATTGGCTGCGTCACTGGCTCATTTGGCTGGAAAAAACGGGTTGCGAAGTTATGGGCAAACACATTAAAGTAGAAGGACTAAAGTTTGTAAATAAGCTACCTCCTACTGCCGAACTCAGACCCAAAGATTCAAATCAAACCGACGAAGGTGACCTGATGCCTTATGAAGTTTTAGATGCAATTGAGGCAGCCGCTATTCAGGATAAAAAAACTCCATTGGAAAGTTACCGAACCATATGCATCACTTTTAAAAACCGCTTCGAGAAAGCAGAATTATATACCTGGACCATGAGATTCTTCCGGCTTTGGAGCCGAAATCAATGGAAAAGGGAAAGGTATGCTCCGGGATTTCACCTGGATAGCCGAAACCTGGACTCCAGAAGTTGGTGTAGATTCCCAATTCTTAATGGTGGATTTGACGCCGAATTAGAAGAATTAAGTAAATATTACGAAGGAAAAATTGATAAGAAAAATAAAGGCATCGGCTTCAAGATTAATCAATAACCTCAAAAGTAGCTTTTATTGGATAATGATCTGAAAATGAATATTTTGAATAGGTATCAAATTGTTTGATATCGAATTTCTTTTCGTTGAAAAAGATATTATCTATTCTTAAAAACCCCAATACTTTATGATAGGTAAATCCAAAACCACGACCTTTTTCCTGAAAGGCATTCCTTAAGTTTTTGATTAATCTTCCGTAGGCATAGCCATAAGGTAATTCATTCAGATCTCCACATACAATTACCGGAAAAGGGCTTGCCTTTATCAACTCCTCCAACTTTTCGACCTGCAGCCCTCTGCTTTCAAATCCTGCTTTGAGCAGACCTAAAATATTTTTGGTCTCTTCTGCCCTTTTATCTTCGGATGCCGTTAAAACTTTTTTCACGCGTATACCCATTGATTTAAGCTGTACATTGAATACACGAATAGTATCTTTCCCTTTCACTATGTCCGTTCTCAGAATTCCATTGTTATTAGGTTTCCAATAAAATTCTTCTTTATCAATAATGGGATATTTTGAAAAAGTTGCCAAACCTATACTCCCACTAACATTTGGATTCTTTCCTTCGCCATGTACATATGTGTAATAAGGGTTATTCTTTTTTAACTTCAAAATAGTACTGAATGGTCCTTTTTCCTTTATATTATACATTTCCTGAAAACATTTAATGTCGGCAGAAAGGGTGTCTAAAACCTGCACTATACCCAGTGCATTCCCGGGATCTTTACCATCCAGATATTTAAAATAATCGCAGTACATTACATTGTAACTACTTATAATTAAAGTATTAGCCGAAATTTCTACTTTTCCAGGAGAGGCAAATTTAAAGGTACGTTCCATTAAAGGATACGCAATTATTAGTACAATAAGGGAAACCAAAAATTTAGCCGACTTAAGACTTAAATAGGCAATCAGGAAAAACGCATTGACTACGAAAGTAAAGGGAACAGTAAGCATCAGAAATCCAGAGAGCCAATGTTTAATATCAGCAGAATAACTTAACTGATATACAAACAAAGAATAAAGGGCTACAATAAAATTGAGCAAAAAAAAGAACTTACGTATAAATTTTATAATTGCTTGCACCCTGGCTTTTTCACGGTAATATCAGGCCCGAATATAAGTCCAAAACTTTTATTGATTAACAATTGCCATATGATTCTTTATTTTTAAGATGAAAAATTGGTGGAAATGAAATTTAAAACTAATTTTGCGGAGGATTTGGTGAAAAAGGGGGATCGGAATCCTCCTTTTTTGTTGTTATACACTCTGATTTCCATAAAAAGCATGTTAAGCAAAGAGTCTGTAGAAGAAATATTAGTAAAATTGATTACAGATCCTTCCTGGTATATTGTTGACATAAAGCTAAGTTTATCCAAAATCAGAAATAAAATAACAATTTTACTGGATACCGATCAGGGGATAAGCATTGATGAATGCGGGGAAATAAGCCGAAAAATAGCAAATGAACTGGATGATAAAATAGAAGAAGCATTTGTTTTAGAGGTTTCATCACCGGGTTTAGATAGTCCCTTAATTTTTCCTCGTCAATACAAGAAGAATACCGGAAAAAAAGTAAAACTGGTATTTAATGACGGAAATATTTTAATAGGAGTAATAACCGCCGCCGATGAAAATCAGTTAATTATTACACCGGAAAAAAATAAAAAAGATAAAACAAACCCTGAGCCAATCGCTGTTTCTTATGAAAGCATTAAATCAGCAATTATTCAGGTTTCATTTAAATAATAAAATTTCAGTAAACAAACGATAGCATGCATAGCGGAGATTTAGTTGCCTCGTTTTCAGAATTTGCCCGTGAGAAAAACATCGACAGGCCAACCATGATTGCCATCCTCGAAGATGTATTGCGAACAATGATTCGCAAAAAATACGGAGATGATCACAATTTCGACATTATTCTTAATGCAGAAAGTGGTGACCTTGAAATGTGGCGTACAAGAGAAATTGTAGATGACAATTCAGAAGATATCTGGGATACCGATAAAATTCCTTTGTCAGAAGCACAAAAAATAGAACCCGACTTTGAAATAGGTGAAGAGGTTGCTGAAGAGATTAAGTTAGAGCACTTTGGTCGTCGGGTGGTTCAAACCGCACGCCAGACTCTTATTCAGAAAATAAAGGATCTGGAGAAAGAAATGCTCTTTAATCAATACAAAGATCAGGTAGGAGAACTGATTAATGTAGAAGTGTATCAAATACTCGGAAGGGAAATAATTTGTATGGATCAGGATGGCAATGAGTTGATTATGCCAAAATCTGAACAAATTCCTAAAGACAGATTCAGAAAAGGTACCAGCATTCGTGCGGTAATCCACAAAGCCGATCTCAACAATGGCAACCCAAGAGTAATTCTTTCACGCACATCACCGGTTTTTCTGGAAAGACTTTTTGAACAGGAAATTCCAGAAATAATAGATGGAATCATTTCTATCAAAAAAATTGTTCGTGAACCAGGAGATCGTGCCAGAGTTGCCGTTGAGTCATTTGACGATAGAATAGATCCGGTGGGTGCATGTGTAGGTATGAAAGGTAGCAGAATTCATTCTATTGTTCGCGAATTAGAAAATGAGAACATTGATGTAATTCAGTGGACAGATAATCAGCATTTGTTTATTTCAAGAGCTTTGAGCCCTGCTAAAATAAGTTCAATTCAAATTGACGATGCAGGTGAAAGAGCATCTGTATTTCTAAAACCGGATCAGGTTTCATTGGCTATAGGTCGTGGAGGATTAAACATAAAACTTGCCAGCAAGTTGGTAGGCCTGGAACTGGATGTTTACCGCGACGTAGAACAGGATTTTATGGAGGAAGACGTAGATTTGATGGAATTTACCGACGAAATCGAAGAGTGGATATTATTGGAGCTTCGCAAAATTGGTTTAGATACAGCCAAATCTGTTTTAGCCCATACGAAAGAAGAATTGACTCGTCGAACAGAATTGGAAGAAGAAACAGTTGCTGATGTTTTGGCGATACTAACAAAAGAATTTGAATAAAAAATTCAAGCATTTGACCGCTGTTTTTGTCAAAAGCACAAAAACAGTTTAATTTTAAAGTAATATTCGGAGAAGAAGTTTATGGCAGAAGAAAAAATGATGCGTCTTAGTCTGGTAGCAAGAAAGTTAAATGTCAGTATATTAACTGTCATTGAAACTTTAAGCACAAAAGACATACGCATTGACAATAACCCAAATGCGAAATTAACATCGGATCACCTTCAGATTCTGGAAGGAGTATTTGATACGAATGAGCTATTGGGCGGGGGTGAAGTCTCCGAAAACAAACCCGAATCAACACATAGTCCTTCATCTGACTCTGATATTCTCTATTTCAGAAAAGAGGAAAAGGAAACTCCTGCCGCTCCGGAAGTGGAAAAAGTTAAATTTGAGCACAATCTGGATGGGCCAAAAGTAATTGGAAAAATAGATCTGGACGCCAGAAAGAAACCACAGGCACCTCCTGCTGAGCGACCAAAAACTCCAGAACCTGTTGTTGAAATAAAACCTGAAGTAATTGAGGATAAAAAGCCGGAAATTAAAGAAGAAGTAATTCCCGACATAACTCCATCTGTAAAAGAAGAAGCAAGCATTCCGGAACCCCTTGCAGAAGAAATTTTGCCGGTAGTAAAAGAAGCTATAAAGGAGAATGAAACGGTTGAAATCGAGGAAAAACCGGAAGTTAAGGAAGAGCCGACAATTGTAACTCCTGAAGAGGTAGCCTTGCCCATAGTAGAAAAAACTATTGCTAAAGAAGAAATCAAACCGATTGGCGAAAAGCCATCGGAACTTATTAAAGCCAAAAGTGAAAAATTGGCCGGCCTTACCGTTTTAGGTAAAATTGAATTGCCTGTTGATAAAAAACCAACAGCTGAAAGTAAAGATGCCGAGCGTAAAAAACGCAAGAGAAAAAGGGTAAGCCGTCTTGAAAAACTCACCGATATAACTGATCAGGAGTTCTTCGACAAAAAGAAAAAAGTTGAGGAAAAAGGACGCGAAGCTGTAAAACCAGCATCTGGTACACCTGCCACACCTCCCGTGGACAATAAGAAACGTGGGGGTTTCAAAAAAGATCCATCTGTTACAGATGTAAAAGATAGCATCAAACAAACCATGGCCAAAATGGCATCGAAAGGGCCGGATTTTGGTGCAAAACACAGACGTGATAAGCGTAAGTCCAGAGCCGAACAAGCGGAAATGGATGAGCAAATGGAAATGGAGCAAAGTTCAGTTCTTAAAGTAACTGAGTTTATTTCAGCATCTGAATTGGCATCTTTAATGGATGTAACAGTTAATGATGTAATAGGAACCTGTATGAAAATGGGTATGTTTGTTTCTATCAATCAAAGACTTGACGCCGAGTCAATTCAAATGATTACCCTCGAATATAATTTTGATGTCGAGTTTATAAGTGCCGAAGAAGAAATTCAGGCGGATAGCCTGGATGTGGAAGACAATGAGGCCGATCTTCAGCACCGTGCTCCTATTGTTACTATAATGGGGCACGTTGATCACGGTAAAACATCACTTTTGGATTATATCCGTCGTACTAAAGTTGCCTCAGGCGAAGCAGGAGGTATAACACAGCACATTGGAGCATATAAAGTTGAGATGAAAGATGGCCCTAATGTAGGAAAGTCTATCACATTTCTGGATACTCCTGGTCATGAGGCCTTTACGGCGATGCGTGCTCGTGGTGCCAAAGTAACCGATATTGTAATTATTGTTATTGCCGCTGATGACTCCGTAATGCCACAAACAAGGGAAGCCATTAACCACGCTCAAAATGCCGGAGTTCCAATAGTGTTTGCATTCAATAAAATTGACAAGCCAGGTGCAAACTCCGACAAAATAAGGGAAGACCTTTCGAAGGAAAATGTATTGGTTGAAAGCTGGGGTGGTAAATATCAGGAGCAGGAGGTTTCTGCTAAATCAGGTATTGGAGTAGATGAATTATTAGATAAAGTACTTCTTGAAGCGGAACTATTAGATCTTAAAGCCAATCCGGATAGAAAAGCAGCAGGTACTGTAATTGAAGCCTCTTTAGATAAAGGCCGTGGATATGTTTCCACTGTTTTGATTGAAACAGGTACACTAAAAATTGGGGATATAATACTTGCCGGTCAGTTTTTCGGTCGTGTGAGAGCCATGATAGATGATTTGGGTCAGCGAATAAAGATAGCCGGACCATCCACTCCAGTTCAATTATTGGGTTTACCTGGTGCTCCTCAGGCTGGCGATAAGTTCAATGCTATGGAAACTGACCGTGAAGCTCGAGAAATAGCAAATAAACGTGAGCAAATTATACGCGAGCAAAGTATTCGGGCTAAACGACATATTACCCTTGACGAAATCGGAAGAAGAAAAGCCATTGGTTCATTTAAAGAATTAAATGTAATCGTTAAAGGTGACGTGGATGGATCGGTAGAAGCCCTTTCTGATTCATTAATGAAACTCTCTACAGCCGAAGTTCAGGTAAAGATAGTGCACAAAGGAGTTGGCCAGATTTCTGAATCGGATGTTTTACTTGCCTCTGCTGCCGATGCGATAATACTTGGTTTCCAGGTACGACCATCTAATAATGCACGTAAACTTGCTGATCAGGAAGAGATAGAAATCAGACTTTACTCCATTATCTACGATGCTATTAATGAGATTAAAGACGCGATGGAAGGCTTACTTGCTCCTACTATGGAAGAGGTGGTTACCGGAAATATTGAGGTCAGAGAAATCTTCAAAATATCTAAAGTTGGTACCATTGCTGGTAGTTATGTATTGGATGGTTATGTAAATCGAAAAAATAAGGTTAGAATTGTTCGTGATGGTATTGTGCTGCATGAGGGTGATATTGAACAGTTGAAACGATATAAAGACGACGTTTCCGAAGTTAAGGCAGGTTACGAATGTGGTATCAACATTCTTAAATTCAATGACTTACAAGTTGGTGACATCATTGAATCATTCGAAATCAGAGAACTTAAAAGAGTATTGTAAAATTAAAAAAGACCCCAAAAGGGTCTTTTTTAATGCATTTACATTTCATTTATTATTGAAAATACAATTTGTTCAATTTTAACTGATTTTTAAATCAAATTGTAATAACAGACCTTCCAGCCCATCTCGTGAAATTTTAAGGTTTTTAACCATATTTTTATCTGGATTTATAGTAAAATTTCTACTCTTCCTTACATCTGCTTTAAACAATCGGGTATTTTCAAATACCGCATTTTGAAGATCCGAGGTTTCAAAATCCGCCTGAGTTAAATCTGCCTCCGAAAAATCCACTTCTTTTAACGAACAGTTCAGAAATTTTGT
>JAHEBN010000239.1 GCA_024645245.1 Jiulongibacter sp.
TATAACTAATTGGAGTTAAAATGAATATCAGATTTTGCGATTCCTTTTGGAACAACTTCCCCTGAAATAAAATCTGCATATACACGGGTAAATTCAGCACCAAAGAAAACAATCATGGAAGAATAGGAAACCCAAAGCATTATTATAATAATAGAGCCCGCAGTGCCATATCCATCACCGGGGTTTAATTTTCCGAAATACAAACCCAAACCGAATTTTCCTATATTAAATAGTAAAGAAGTGACAGCAGAACCAATCCAAACTTGTTTCCATTTTATTTTTGCATCGGGTAAAAATTTGAACATCAAGGCAAACAAAATGGAAAGGATTACAAATGACAAAACGATATTAGCCACCTGAAGCATCACAAAAAAAGTTTCAGAAAAATGACCGGATAACCAATTGCCAAAAGCTGAAAGCAAAGCAGAAATAACAAGTGATACAATGAGTAAAAAGGCCATTGTAACTATTAGTCCGAATGAAAATAATCGAATCTTAACAAAACTCCAAATACCATGTTTCGATTCATCTACCTTAACTTCCCATATGGTATTTAATGATTTTTGAAACTGTACAAAGACCGTTGTGGCACCCACAATCATGATAAAAATCCCTATTGTTGTTGCCGCGACGGAGTTTTTTGCTTCCCTGGCTTGCAAAATAATATTCTGAATCTGTTCCGCCGTATCAGCACCCATGGTAGATGCAAACTGCGATATTATATGATCATTAATAGTGTCGTTTCCAAAAAAATATCCGGCAGATGTTATAATAACCACCAGCAAGCCGGGTAGGGCAAAAATTGCGTAATAGGCTATTATTGCACTTTCGCGAAACGGATCTTTTTGCCACCATTTTGCAAGTGCTTTTTTTAGAATATTGTGTAAATTTCTAACGGATATTTTCATTTCCCTCTTTTATTTTAAGTGATTTTATAGACTCAAATCCATATTTTATTGCTGCTTCAAGTACATAATTGTCTTTATCCTTTAAAGTTTTAAATTTAATACAATACCCACTAACACTCGCTGTGGTAAGTTCTTTTCCGTATGATTGTGCCAGGAATTTCTTATCCTTTATGCCCGGGATGTAAACGGAGATTCCGGTTTTATTTGCAATGATTCCAATTTGGTAAAATTCTTTCGTGCTGCCATTGGCATATTTTAAGGTATTCGATCCAAAACCTATGTTGGGATTAGAAACAATTTTACCTCTATCGTCTGTACCATCTAAGAACCATAATTTACAAGCAGGCATAATTTGCAGAATGATGCGGTTTAGTTCATACATTTCGCTGCGTTTTGGTTCAGTTTGGCTGTCGATATAATTATTGATTTGCTCTTGTATATTCATATTGAGCTTTGGTTATCTCACTTTGCTTCCCAAAAAAATCAAGACATTATTTATGACAAAGTTTCCAATAGATTTTCCAGGTTTTTCAATGACAAGGTAAATCCTATTTTGAAACCTTCCAATATATTCTCCATACGTTCGAAAGATTCATTATAAATGGTAATATATACTTTTGTAACACCGTTTTGTTCGCTGAAATTGTAATCCCATTCAGAACCGTGCACTTCCGGTTTTCCATCTGCATCTGCAAAAGCATTGTACATTTTAAAGTTGGTTTTTGGTGTAATGGAGGTGTATTCCTGAATTGCCCAACGTTCTGTTCCTTCGGGACTTACCATGGCATAAAACCTTTTTCCACCGACTTCAAAATTCATGTATTTTGTTTTGGATACCATGGGTGCGGGTGCCACCCATTGGTCGAGTAATTCTGCTTTGGTAAAAGCATCCCAAACCTGCGAAAGTCCTGCCGCAAATTCCCGGGTTATAAACACCATTTTCGCTGATTTGTCAACGGTAAAATCAAAAAATAAGTCGGTTTTCATTATTTCTATTTTTTAATGTTTGCTAATAATTGATCCAATTGATTAAAACGGGTTTCCCAAATTTTACGGTATTGGGCCAGCCAATTGTCTATCTCTTTCATTTTTTCAATCTCAAGTGAATAGTAAATTTCTCTCCCTTGTTGTTCTTGCTTCACCAATTGGCACTCCGTCAAAATCCGGAGGTGTTTGGAAACTGCTTGCCTGCTTGTATTGAAGTTTTCGGCAATGGCGTTGGGTGTCATTGCCTGTAAGGCGATCAAAGCGATTATTGCCCGCCGAGTCGGGTCGGCAATGGCCTGAAAAATGTCTCTCCGCATGTGCTGATTGTTTTTTATGAAACTAAATGGTTGCGAATATATATGCAACTTATCGGTTTCGCAAATATTTGTTTATAAAGAGTCGGAAATGCCCGGCAAAATTGTCGGAGAGTAGGGTTTATCTTTAAGGTTTTAAATTTTTGTTTAATTGCGATTTTGCAGGTTTAGGCAGGATTGCGTAGTTTATTCAATTTAAGAAAGCATAGCACCTGTCATAATAGAATAACATTTAATCCAGGCATCTTCTAATTCCTGATTCCAATCTTTTCCCATACCATTTTTAATGGTCCATATTAAGGCTTTTCCTACCATTCCATAATGTTTGGGTTTTACTCCATAACTTTGGTGCCTTTCTGCCATTTCTTTGATTTCCTGACTTACTTCATGCAATCTGTCCAATCTGCTAACAATCAAATCAATCATTTCTACCAATTTTCGGGCTTGCTGTTCTTTTGTTGTTTTAAACATTTTTTCCAAATCGGGCTCTTCAAAAAATAAGCGGCTGTAAAATACATCGCCCAAAAGAGTGGAATCAACGCCTAATAAATTTTGCCACGATTGCCTGATTAATTTTATTTCCCTACTTGTCATTGCATTAAATATTTAGTCAAAGTTTATTTGTAAAATATTATAATGCAATAATTTATTGCCGAACATTCAAAATAGCAGACTGAATGGTCAATATACCCCTAAGATAAATACCACTCAATTCGGATTAATTGCTTTTCAACACCGGATATATACTATTCAGGATTAAATCCTTGAAAATGATTCCTTTTTTTTAATTATTTGTTATAGTCAAATTGTCTAATACAATGAATGCTATCATAATTGAAGATGAGAAATTAGTTGCCAGAGAACTAAGCTTTAAAATTGCAAAGGTGGCTCCAAATGTAAAAATTCTGGAGGTATTACCTAGTGTTAAGACCAGTATAAATTGGTTTGCACAGAATGCTGAACCTGATTTGGTTTTTGCCGATATTCAGTTGGCCGATGGAATAAGTTTTGAAATATTTGAAAGATATAAACTAAACTGTCCGGTAATTTTCATTACTTCCTATAATGAATTTGCTATTCGTGCCTTTAAGGTTAATGGTATTGATTATTTATTGAAACCTGTCGAATTAGATGATTTAAAAGAAGCCATTGAAAAAGCCGAAAATATTAACAAACTTCATTTACAGAAACCTGTTGATTTATATAAATTAGCCGAATTATTGCAAAAGGAAAGTTTAGCTAAACCTGCTTATAAAGAGCAATTCTTGTGCAATCATCGCAACTCCTGGGTACCAGTAAAAGTTAAGGATGTTGCTTATTTTTATTACGATGTCGTAGTTCACCTGGTTACTAAAAACAATGAAAAATTCAGTTTGGATGATTCTTTGGATGATATTGAAGCTTTACTTAATCCCGATTTTTTTTACCGTATAAATCGGCAATACATTGCCAATATAGATATGATTCAAAGAGTTTGGGGTTTGGAAAATCTAAAATTGATGGTGAAACTAAAAGAACCTCATCAGGCAGTTGAAATAGATATTAGTCGTCAAAAGGCCCCTGTTTTTAAAAAATGGTTGGATAAATGAAATGGATTTTTATTTGTTTCCTGATTATTTCTAATATCTGCAAGGCTCAAATGCCTTCCGCATTTCAATTTAAGCAAATTAAAGACGAAGAAGGGCTTTTAGGTAATGTTATCAACTGTTTTTTGCAAGATAAAGATGGCTTTTTATGGATTGGCACGTATGATGGACTTAAAAGATATTCGGGAGAACATACCGATGTATTCAGAACCAACAGGCGTGATAGCACAAGCATTTGTAATAATATAGTACATGATATTTGTGAAGATAAATCGGGTAGAATCTGGTTTGCAACTAATGAGGGGATAGCTGTTTTTGACAAACAAAAGAATAGTTTTAGAAATATCAGCAAATTTGGTAAATCTCCTTTATCCGGATGTTTTAACATTCTTTGTGGATCGGATGGCAATATATGGTTTTCAAGTTTTTGGCAGGGTTTTTTTAAATACGATGTTAAAAATGATAAACTTGAAAAAATAGGACAACCTCTCAAGAATGGCATTATTCAAAATGGATTAGTAGAAGATAAAATTAACAAGGGTATTTGGATAGGTACAACCGAGGGATTGTATTTCTATGATTTTCGGAAAAAGTCCCTTTTTAACTACCTTAAAAATCCGGATAATATTGAAATTCTTACACAAAATGAGGCAGTTGCACTTACTCTGGACCAAAATCAGTTAATTTATGCCGATAACGTGAAGGGAGAAATCATCTTTTATGATTTAATTAAGAATAAGATAACAAAGACATTAAAGCCGGAAAGTAAAATAAAGCAAAATTCTTTTGACGCAGCCACCATTTTTGCCGATAAAAACCATCATTTGTGGTTCTCTACCTGGAATTACTCTTTTTTTTATATCGAGCCGGAAAATAACAAAATCGTTCAGCTGTTTCATGATAAAAGTAAACCAACTTCCATAGCTTCGGAGTTTTTTTGGGCCGGATGGCAACAAAAAGACGGCTCAATTTGGATAGGCACACCTGCTGGTATTTCCATTCATAATCCGGATCGCAGTTTTTATAATGTTCATGATATCAGTGAACTATACCCCGATTTGGATGAAGAATTTGGCGTAATTTCTTTTGCAGAAGATTCTTCAGATGGATCCTGGTGGTTAGGAACCAGTTTTCGTGGATTAATTCATTATTTCCCAAATGCACACAGCCTTAAAGTTATAAATTTACCCAATAAATCCTCCATACTACCCTATGGTGGTGCGGTAAGCAATCTTCGGGAATTTGGCAATTATTTATTTTTTTTATCCGGGAAAGCCCTATATCGGTATGATAGAAAAAATG
>JAHEBN010000074.1 GCA_024645245.1 Jiulongibacter sp.
TGGAAATAGGCTTTGTTTCTCTTGCAAAGTTCTGTTACATTGCTGGTATTTAATATATTTCCGGATTCGTTGTTGCCGTGCATTAGGCTTACTAACTTTTTCCCTTCCGAATTCATTATAGACTCCAGGTGGTTAAAATCTATGTCACCATTTGGTAAAAGATTTACCAAATCCAGTTTAATGTCATTTTGTTTATTCAGATGCTCTAAAGGATGCAAAACCGCATGATGTTCTAAAGGTGAAGAAATGAAATGTGTAACATCTAAACTATGAGCAGCAGCATTTAAAACGGTATTGTTGGCTTCTGTTCCTCCAGAAGTAAAGAAAATTTCGGAGGGAGATGTTCCCAAAATTGTTGCTACATTTTTTCTGGCAGTTTCAACAGCCGCTTTGGCTTTTCTACCAATGGAATGAATAGAAGATGGGTTTCCAAATATCTCGGTAAAATAAGGAATCATGGCATCCAGAACTTCCGGATCCAGGGCCGTAGTAGCGGCATTATCAAAATAAATCTTTTGTTTCAATTGCTTTCTGAGGAGTTTTTTGCAAAAATAAACAATTTAAGCGGCTTCAATAGGTACATTGCGTTTAAATGCAGCCCCAAAATCTATTAAAGATTCAGTTTTAAGGATTCCGGGTATGTGGTCTATTTTTTCATATAAGACCTTTCGCATGTGTTCACTATTTTTGGCAACAATTCTTATGTATAGGGTGTATTGTCCGGTTATATAATAACATTCTGTTACCTCGGGTATTTTACGTAGAGCTTCGATAATAATTTCAGAATTAGAGTCTTCTTTCAAAATTAAGCCTGTGAATGCACTCCATTCGTAGCCCATTTTTCTTTCGTCTAATACAATGGCTGTACCTTTTAGCAGGCCACTCACTTTCATTTTTGCCACTCGCTGGTGAACCATTGTGTTCGAAATCTTCAAAGATTTTGCAATTTCTGAATAAGGCTTACGGGCATCCTTTTCCAATTGTTTTAAAATGGTAAGGTCTGTTTGATCCAACATGGCAGAATTTATATTTCTCTTATTTTAGTTAAAAATAGTAAAAATGACTCTAAAAATAGTTAAATAATTAAAAATGACTTAAATATACTTATTTATAAGTCAAATAGTTATTTTTAATTTAAATATGATCAATATGCAGCATACACAAACCTTATCGGCAGAAAGCCTGATTGCACTCGAAGAAAAATACGGAGCACATAATTATCATCCATTACCAGTGGTTTTAGAAAGAGGCGAGGGGGTACATGTGTGGGATGTAGAAGGAAAGCGATACTTTGATTTTCTTTCAGCGTATTCAGCTGTAAATCAAGGGCATTGCCATCCTAGAATTGTGAAAGCCCTGACTGATCAGGCTCAAAAACTTACCCTTACTTCACGGGCTTTTTATAATTCACGTCTAGGTGAATTTGAGAAATACATTCACGATATTTTTGGATATGATAAAGTATTGATGATGAATTCGGGTGCTGAAGCTGTGGAAACTGCTTTAAAACTATGTAGGAAATGGGCCTATGAGAAAAAAGGAATTCCGGAAGATCGGGCGAAAATTATTTTCGCTTCACATAATTTTCACGGACGTACTCTGGCAATTATTTCTGCCTCCACCGATCCGATGAGTAGGAATGGCTTTGGCCCTTATATTTCTGGTTTCGAGGTAGTGCCGTACAATGATATTCAGGCCTTGCAGGATTTGGTACTGGAAGATCCTTTTCTTGCAGGATTTATTGTAGAACCTATTCAGGGTGAAGCAGGGGTAGTGGTACCAGATATGAGCTATTTGAAAGCAGCTTCGCAATTGTGTAAGGATGCCAATATATTATTTATTGCAGATGAAATTCAAACGGGTTTGGCCAGAACAGGAAAAATGCTTTGTGTCGATCATGCAGGTATTCGTCCGGATATGGTGATTTTGGGTAAGGCACTTTCGGGCGGTACCATGCCTGTATCTGCTGTACTTGCCGACGACCGGGTAATGCTTTGTATCAAACCCGGCGAGCATGGCTCTACCTATGGTGGAAATCCACTTGCCTGTGCTGTTGCTCAGGAGTCTTTGCAGGTAATTCTGGACGAAAAACTGGCTGAAAATGCCGAAGAAATGGGTGAGATTTTTAGAGAAGGGTTGCACAGTTTGGTTACCGAAACCGAAATTGTTAAAGAAGTTCGCGGAAAGGGCTTGCTGAATGCGATAGTTATAAATTGTGAAGAAACTTCGGATCTGGCCTGGAATATTTGTGTAAAATTGATGGAAAACGGACTTTTGGCTAAACCTACACATGGAAATAAAATCCGTTTTGCTCCGCCTTTGGTAATTACCGAAGAGCAGATTTATGAAAGCATTGCAATTATCCGTAAATCAATTCTGACGTTTACTTAACTTCTTTTTCACTATTATTAACGCATAAATAGCGTTGCATTTATGATTCATCCTTGCTTTTAAAGGGCTATTTAAAAGAATAGATTTAAATTGCGGGCCATGAATGAAAAAGACAAAATCATAACTCCCCAATACATACTATTGTGTTTGAGCTCTTTTTTGTTTTTCTCCAGTTTTAATATGTTGATTCCTGAATTGCCGGATTACCTGACATCCATGGGGGGGGCTGCTTATAAAGGTTTGATAATAGGTATATTTACTTTAACAGCCGGGTTTTCCAGACCATTTAGTGGTAAACTAACGGATCGTTGGGGGCGAATTCCCGTAATGCTTATGGGAGCCATGGTTTGTGTTGTATGTGGTTTTTTTTATCCATTGGTAAATACTGTTTTTCTTTTTCTCCTTCTTCGTTTAATACATGGCTTTTCCACAGGGTTTAAACCTACCGGTACTGCGGCTTATATTGCGGATATTGTACCAGCAACTCGAAGAGGGGAAGCCATGGGAATGTACGGATTTGTGACCAGCCTGGGAATGGCGGCCGGCCCGTCTCTAGGTAATTTTATCGCTACGCAATATTCATTAAATACACTTTTTTATACCTCATCCGCTTTTGCTTTTCTTTCAGTAGCTATTCTGTATGGTATGGATGAAACACTTTCTCCTGAGAAAAGAGAGCGTTTTTCTTTTTCTATGTTTAAAATAAAAGGGAAAGATATATTTGATATTAATATTTTACCTGTAGCCATAGTGGTTTTTCTTACATCTTTCGGCTATGGCACCATTATAACTTTAACCCCCGATTTATCCAAAATCGTTGGTATTCATAATAAAGGATTATACTTTACGATTTTTACCATTGCCTCTTTGTTTGTCCGGATTTTTGGTGGAAAAATTTCGGATAGAAAAGGCAGAGTAAATGTTTTAATTGGCGGTGCTATGATCTTAATATTGGCTTTAATAACCACATCGATTACATTTAATAAATGGTTCTTTATATTTGGAGGCATATTGTACGGTTTAGCCTGGGGAGTGATATCTCCCTCTTATCAGGCCTGGACGGTGGATCGCTCTACTGAATTTACCAGAGGACGGGCTATAGCCACTATGTATATTTCTTTGGAAGCCGGTATTGGCTGTGGAGCAGTATTACCCATGTTTTTGTATCAGAATAAGAGTGATCAAATCGGACTTGCATTCCTGAGTGGTGCTTTTGCGGCTTTATTGGGTTTGATTTATCTTTTATATTTCAGAAGAAGAGTGAAAAAGCAAAACCCTGGAATTTCAATTATCTGAAATGTGTGTTCTTTAATAAATTTTCGTAATAAAAATGCGGACTTTAAATTTATTTACGGGCAGACTTGCTTTATATTGATAAATAATTGTACTTTTCGCCGAATTTTAACCCTAACCTTTTCAAAACAATGGAAGCAATTCTATCACCCTTATCTAAAATCGCCAAATATCTGATTGCCTTACCAGCAGCTATGTTTGGAATTATTCATTTTATGGCTGCTGATAAAATGGCCGGAATGGTGCCAATACCAGGTGGTGTCATATGGGTTTATTTAACAGGAGCTGCACTAATAGCAGCGGCTGTGGCAATTATTATAGGCAAAAAAGCCAGAATGGCCGCAACCCTTTTAGCTGTTTTGATTTTAGTTTTCGTTTTATCTATTCATTTACCTGCTGTAATGGCTGGTGGCGAATCTGGCCAGATGGCGATGTCTGGTCTTTTAAAAGATATGATGATTGCCGGAGGGGTATTGGTTTATGCCGGTACACAGGCTGCTGATTAAGATTTTTGATTTAACCCTAACCTGACCAAAAGCACCCTTCTAGATTAGCGGGGTGTTTTTCTTTTTTGTAGATTTATCAACATAAAAATGAATTGAAATAAAATTAATATGAAACCAAACCGAAGAACAATCATAAAGTCATTGGGTGCTGTGGCAGCATTAGGGTCGGTAGAGTCTTTTGCCAAGCCATTTAATATCCTAAAAAGTCTGAAAGTTTCACCAAATGATAAAATACGTATTGCTACAATAGGTATGGGAATTCAGGGGCATTCGGATACACGAAGTGCTTTGAAAAATGAGGATGTTGAGTTTGTTGCTTGTGCTGATTTATATACTGGTAGACTGGAAAGAGCCAAAGAGCTTTATGGCAAAGATTTATTTACTACCCGCGACTATCGGGAAATTTTGCAAAGAAAAGATATTGATGCTGTACTAATAGTAACTCCCGATCACTGGCACGATACAATTACGATAGCTGCACTTAATGCAGGTAAAAATGTGTATTGTGAAAAGCCGATGGTTCAACAGATAAATGAAGGGCATGCTGTTATTGAGGCCTGGAAGAAATCTGGAAAAACCATGCAAGTGGGTAGCCAAAGAATCAGCGGCTCGGATTTTCAGGAAGCTAAAAGGATGATTGAGGCAGGAGATATAGGTGAAATTAATTATATAGAAGCCAACAATGACCGTTTTAACGCCATTGGTGCCTGGAATTACACAATTCCTACGGATGCATCTACGGCAACAGTAGATTGGGATACTTTTTTGAAAGACACGGCCAAAACGCCATTTGATGCCAAGCGGTTTTTCAGGTGGAGAAACTATAAGAACTACGGAACAGGAGTTGCGGGGGATTTATTCGTGCATTTAATCACTGGTGTGCATCACGTTATTTCTTCGAATGGTCCGGAAAGAATTTATGCTTCAGGTAACCTTAGTTATTGGAAAGATGGGCGAGACGTGCCGGATGTAATGGTAGCCATTCTGGATTATCCAAAAACACAGAAACATGCCGATTTTCAAATGGTTTTACGGGTGAATTTTGCCAATGCAGGCACTATCAATAACAATACCCGAATAATCGGAACTGAAGGACAAATTGATTTTGCCAGAAACGGACTTGTTTTAAGTAAAAAGAAATTGCCGAAAGCACCCGGTATAGGTGGTTATGACAGTTTGAATACCTTTACTGAGCAAGAGCAAAAAGAGGCCAGAGCTGCTTATGATGCTCTGTATACCGAAGCAGATAGGGCTTCGGAGCCAGTTAAGGAGATTAAATTTGAAAACCCGGCAGGTGAAGATGAGCATAAAAATCATTTTGCCAACTTCTTTGAAAATGTGCGTAAAGGAAGTCAAAATACCATTGAAGATCCTGTTTTTGCTTTCCGTGCGGCTGCACCGGTTTTGGCTTGTAACGACAGCTATTTTCAGAAAAAAACCATTTTTTGGGATCCGGAGAAAATGATGCTTAAAAAATAATCAGGAGAGTGCTTTTTCCAGTGCAAGTTGATGGTGGTAAATGTGATAGGCCATAAACCCAGTCATTTCCCGAACTGTCAGCTTGCCCAAAACTACATGAGGTAAGAGATATGTATCCAACTGTTTTTCTGACCATTTTTCCAGTGAGGCTTTTAATTTATCGTGAGTTTTATTAAATGATTCAATTTCAGAATTAAGATTACTATCGGGTTTTAGTGTTGGTTCAAATCCGGTGACGGCTGGGAAAACTGAGCTTTTATATTGAGCTATAAGGTCTTCTACTGGGCGTGATCCTTTAAATCTTCGACCAAATTTGTACCACAAGGCTAATTTTGGGGCATTTAGGGCTTTATTCATGACTTTAGCCGAAAAGGTAAGGTGAGCCAGGTTTTCTGCCGCCGACCATTTGTTGTTACTTCTCTTAAAAAAGGCTTCTTCGGAAATACCCTCCATTTTTTGCAGAATTTCATTCGCTGCATTCTCTAGTTTTTGTTGTAAATCTGATCTCATTATTTTTTATTTTTAAAGGTTATCATTGAAGAAATTCAGTGCAATGGGCCAGAGTTTATGTCCGATATTCTTTCGGAAAAATCCGAAGTGGCCTATTTCTTTCAATCCGATTTCCATCGGTTTTAATTCCTGAAACTGTATGCCTTTTTTACTTGAAATGTGCTTCCACAGTAATTCTACATTCTTTAATGATGAAATTCTGTCGTCTTGCGTACTTACTACCAATATGGGCAAATTTAGATTTTTGGATTGATCATATTCCCTGATAGTGGGGTAGTTTTCAGGAGCAAAAAAATAGTCTGGCTTGCTGCACCATTCTTTCCATTGTTGTGTAACTGTAGACGGCAAATCTTCCATAAGACCAAACCATTTGAGTTTACTAAAGCCAAATAGCAATCGGGTAATGGGGTGTACAAAATAAAAGAAAAACAAGGTTTGCATTCGGTATAAAAATGGCATATTACCCCAAAAACCAGACGAGGTGGCGAATGCAAACATGGCCTTCACTTGCTCGTGCTGAGGAAAAAGTACAAGCAATTGCCCGCCGACACTATGACCTGCAAAAAATAGAGGTAATTCAGGAAACCTCCCGTTTGAATAAACTTTTACACTTACCATATCTTTGGTAGCCCAATCCAAAATGCTAAAATTACAGTTCTTAAGGCCGTTTTCGGGTATGGAGGAATTTACTCCGCGGTAATCGAAAATGATGCTGTGGTATCCATTTTTTGCCAAATATTTGGCAAAAGATTTGTAAAACTCTTTTGGGACCGCCGTCGCGGAATTGATTTGAACCATACCTTTAGCCTCAGAAGCTAAAAACAGAATTGCCGAAAGCTGAACGCCATCTTCACAGGTAATTTTTATTTCTTCTTCTTTTATCAAAACCAAACGTACGTTTTAGATATTTGCAAAAAAAATTATCTCATTTTAGAAAGGCTTCTTACAAACACATCTTTCAGAATCTGATCGGTATCATAAAGTTGCGACATCATTACAGCACCTTCAAATTCCATTACCATTTGGTCGGCCATTCTGCCGGCGGTGCCATCGGGATATTGTAAGGCCAGAATGTGCTTGAGAGATGATTTCCATTCTTCAAAAATTTCTTTTAGAATGGGCTTGAAAACAACTTTTTGCCCGCTTGTTTCCAGTGTTGTATTTCCGATAATGCAGCCACCATCTTGTTGCAGGATAGCTTTTCCCATCTTCAATAAAAATTTTTCTAAACGGGCTTTGCCTTGCAGGCTTTCATCGTAAGCAATAGGGAATACTTTCTCTTTCAGGTAAGACTGTACCGAAATTAAAACTTCGGCCATGATCAATTCTTTTGATGGAAAATAATGGTAAAAACTACCTTTTTGCAGTCCGCAAGCTTCCGCAAGATCACTCATGGCGGTGTTATAATAACCATTTTTACGAAAAACAGTCAAAGCTGTTTTTACGATTTCTTCTTTATTTGTTTTTACTAAAGGCATATACAAATCTAAAAACAAAAACTAAAAAAGCAAACGTACGTTTGGAAAATTATTTTATAGCTTCCCACATTTGTTCAGCCACAAACTGGTTGCCTTTTTCATTCAGATGAACGCGATCCGTTGTTAGAATGCCCCTGTCTTTGTTTTCCGGGTTATTATGCAGGTTATAGGCTAAAAATGATTTTCTCAGATCAATCAAGCCACAGTTGGTTTCGGTGGCCAGTTTTCGAATAATATTACTGTAATAATTTAGATCGCCATCTTGTTGATTGCTAAAGTCGGTACGCTCGCCAATAGCTGCAGGTGTACACAATTGCACTTTAATATTTTTGGCTTGTAGTTTAGTTATTACGGCTTTGTAGAATTTCTCAAATTTATCGGGATCGGTTCCGGTGCCATAACTGGCTTTATGCCAAACATCGTTAACTCCCACAAAAATTACTACTTCGTCGGGGTTTTGTGTCAGTACATCCTCATCTATTCTTAAGTACAAATCATAAATTTTATTTCCACCTATACCAGCTCCAATTAACTCATAGTTGTTTTCCAGGCCATCCTTCTTAACTTTTTCTTGTAACAGTGTGATGTAGCCACCTGGTTTTACGCCAGCCTGTGTGATGCTATCGCCAAAGAATATCACTTTTTTAGGCTTTGAAAGAGTAAATGAGGATACTGCCATAATTAGTATTAGCAGAAAAAGATGGTTGTTTTTCATTTGGAAGGGTTGAGTTTGGTTTCTAAATTAATATTTTCATTTTTAATTTCCGAAAGTAGGGGTAAAGTGGCTTCTACGTATTTAAGGGGTAAATCTTCCAAGGGGAATTTGGCATCTTCGAGTCCGAAATTATCGTAATCCTGAAATACTACACCATTGATAGTTTGTCGGTTTTTAGCCGCTCGGAATCGCACCCCACGGCCATTGGTTTCGTACGAATAGGCAAAATAATCGAGCATATGTGAATCGGCACGAAACCAATAGAGAAACTTATCCTGATGATCTTCTCCGCCACCGTCTTGCTTAAATGTTACGCGAATCTGATCGTATTTTTTACCATAAAACTCCACCTGGCCTTCGTCCGTTTTTATAACGGCGGGGTCATTCAAGCCATAGGGAAGTAACAGGAAGTAGGCTACAGAATTTACCGAGCGACTGTATTTGGCTCTTGTGCTATCGTCTAATTCAATTTCTTTACCATCGATATTCCTTATCAAACCTGCGTTTGTTAAAATATCTTTTATTACCGCTCCTGAGCTATCGGTTTGGGTGCGTTGATAGTTGAATTGCCCATTTTTTCTTTCGAAATCATAATGAATACCGCGAAAATCTAAGGAAACGTTGATTTTATCATAGGCATCTCCACCGTGTGCGGCTATGGCCTCATTTACGATCCGTTGTTGCCGTGAAGTACAGGAAATTCCGATACTTGCCATTAATAAGAAGAAAATATAATTCTTGAACATTCAGTTTAGTTTTTGATCGTGTAAATAAACGTATTTTTTGGCATAGAGGTCGGGATAAATTAGAATGAAAAAATTCAATCTTTACTATTTTAATTGAAAATGAAAGTATTTCTCAGAAAAAAATACACAACTTTGGCTAAATTTTAAGGTCGTATTAATGAACAATTTTTTCGATGTGCAGCAAACATTTCTCACCCTATGGGGCTATTCCATGAGTCATTTGGAGTTTTGGGCAACCATAACAGGAGGTGTGGCTGTTTGGCTTTCGGCAAAGGAAAATGTTTGGAGTTGGATAGTTGGCTTAGTGAATGTGAGTTTGGCTTTTTTACTCTTTTTCCAGATTCAGCTATATCCCGATATGTTTTTGCAGGTTTTCTTTTTCATTACTAATATCATCGGGTTTATACAATGGAAATTCCCGAAAAGTACCGAGGCAAATCAAAATAATGAGTTAAAAATCACGAAATTGAGTGTTCGAACTTTTTCTCAATTATCAGCATTGGGAGTTGCAGGTACATTATTAATGGGTTCTTTCTCCAGTAATTTACACGAACTGGCACCTAAAATATTTAGCTTGCCGAGTGCATTTCCATATATGGATTCATTTACCACTGTGATGAGCATTGTGGCTACGTTTATGTTGATTCGAAAAAAAGTAGAGGCCTGGTGGATTTGGCTGGTGGTAGACGTAATTGCCACTTACATGTATTATATCAAAGACGTTAAATTATACGCTTTCCTTTATTTTATATTTGTAATTATAGCGGCTTTCGGTGCCTGGGAGTGGACGAGGAGGTACTTAAAGCAATCTGAAAACTAAAATTATCGATCTCTTCAGGCTTATTTTTTTATTTATGCCTGTCAAAATTTTATCCATTTTCCATTAAAGTATATTGATAAAGAGGGAATTATCCAAGTGAAGAATTAGAAAACAGGATGAATAAGTATTATTTTAACAAAATTAACTGCATTTTTGCAGCCCGAAAAATCTGGGAAATTAACTAATAAGGTTGAATGCATTTTTCAAACGAAATATTATTTTTTGGTGCTTTTGCCGTCTTTGTCATTTTTGTGATGATGCTCGATTTGGGTGCATTTTCAAAAAAGGAGGCTGCTATTGTCAAATTTAAAGAGGCTGCTATCTGGAGCGGAGTTTGGGTGGCTTTGGCATTTGTATTTTTTCTTTTTTTACGACATTTTGGGTATTATATCCACGATATAAGCACTCCTGAAAACCTCGAAGTCATTCGGCAAAAATATTATAATAACCTGAGTTTACCGGATGTTTACGAAGCTGCCAAAAGTAAGTTTCAGAACAACATGGCTTTGGAATACATCACAGGATATCTGGTAGAATATTCTCTTTCTGTAGATAATATTTTTGTATTTATACTTATTTTCAATTCGTTTGGGGTTAAGAAAAAACATTATAAAAAAGTACTTGTTTGGGGTATTTTGGGCTCAATAATCCTGCGTTTTATCTTTATTTTTATAGGTGCGGCACTCATTCAGCGATTTGAATGGATACTTTATATATTTGGGGCGTTTCTTGTTTACACAGGTATTAAGATTTTATTTACCGATGATAAGGATGAGGAAATCGACACCAAGAACCATCCGGCTGTTAAGGTTACCGGCAGATTTTTCAATGTATATGAAAAATATGTTGCCGACCACTTTTTTATCCGCCACAAGTACAAGAAAAACAGCCTTTTTGTTACGCCGCTTTTTGTGGTGATTGTGGTTATAGCATTTACCGATGTGATCTTCGCGGTGGACTCTATTCCAGCTATTTTTTCCATTACCAAAGACCCTTATATCGTGTTTTTCTCCAATGTTTTTGCCATCATGGGTCTGCGATCGATGTTTTTCTTTTTGGTAAATATTATCGATATGTTTGCTTACCTCAAGTACGGTTTGGGTGTTTTACTAACCTTTATTGGGGTAAAAATGCTGGCACATCATTGGCTTACCGAATGGGGTTTTACCAATGTGCATTCTTTGCTGGTAATAGTTGGGATTTTGGGAATCAGTATAGCAGCTTCTCTGTTATTTCCCCCTAAAGAGAATTCTACTTCTTAAGCCAGAAGTTTCTGCTCCATTCCCGCCGAAATTTCCAGCCTTTACTTCTTAATGTTACAGGTAAATAAGCAAAGCTTTCTTTTATGGAAGTGGCATGGTAAAACTGGTCGTCGTCGGTGAGCAGAATTTCTCCGTATTGGTTTTCTGTCTTTTCCACCAAATCTGCGAAGGGCAATTCGTTTGTTAAATTATGCTGATTTGATTGCAATACGCTTTTCAGCGAAAGGTCGAAACGATAGTTTTCATCCGCTATAGCTCGTGGAATGTAATTACCTTCCGACACCATTCTGGCAAATTGGAGGTACGATTTTAATAATTTAGCACCTTCTGCTGCGGTATCCGCAAGGGAGAGATCTTCGGGCCATATGCTGGCTATCAGGTATATTTTTTCTTTGGCTCGTGATACGGCTACATTCAGGCGGTTTTCACCTCCAGCCCGGTTTAGCGTTCCGAAGTTAAGTAAAACTTTACCTTTTTCATTGGGGCCGTAGCCAATCGAAAAAATCACAATATCAAATTCATCGCCCTGAATATTCTCAATGTTTTTAACCGTGATATGGGGAATATTTTCGCATAAAATGGCAATTAATTCTGCCTGATGAAAATTAAATGTAACTATTCCTATACTTTTTTCGGGCTCTGATTTCCGGATATTGATTACCAGATCAAGTACTTTGTTGGCTTCCACCTCATTGGTGTTATTTTGCCAAAGCCCATCTACTTTGAGGTAATTGATGCCTGGCTTTTGATTGTTTATTTCTTCGAAATGGGGTAAAAGCTGAAGGTTATTTTTGTAGAAGTGTTGATTTGAAAAATCTATCAGATCGAGGGATTTACTCCGGTAATGGCCCTTGAGCATGGTTTGAGGCAGATACATGGCTCCAAGTTGCAGCAGAGACTCGATTTCGAGAAGCGTTTCGTCGCCGCTTTCTTCTTCAAACCTGATGCGGTATAAGTCGTTTGGCTGCAGTTGCTTGCTATCTCCGGCTATTACCACTTGAACACCACGTAACATTGCCGGCAGACCATTTTCGGCGTAGCATTGGGAGGCTTCGTCAAAAATCACCAAATCAAAAAATGGTTTATCGGATAACGGGAAAAGTGCCGAGACGGTTTCCGGAGATGCCATCCAGCAAGGAATGAGGTCAAAGAGTTCATCATCAAAAGCTTCGATAATTTTTCTCACCGGCCAAAGTTGCTTTTTCTTACTCACCTGATGTTGCAGGTCGCGGTAAGTAGTGGCATTTCCCAAGCGATTTTTTTCAATATTCCGGTAGGTATTTTCACGGAGTTTTATGAGTAAATTTTCTTTTGCCAATGCCTGTTTTTTGCTGATAAGCTGTTGTAATTCGTCTTCCTGAATTTTTATTTTTAATGAACTGACATCGCGAAGTTGAGGGTTTTTCTGCTCCAGGTCTTCCAGAAAGTGAATGATCAGGTTTTGTTGAAAATTCTCGGCAAAATTTGCCTCAAACTTATTTTTCGTTTGTAAAAAACAGGATTTTTCACTTGCAGTCAGGGAGTCAAATAGTTTGTCGTGAGCACACAGGTTTTCAAATTGCCTTTCCAGGTAATTCAACAAGTCTTTTTCATTCGTGGGCGTTATATCTTGAACTTGTGTATCCGATAGACATTTATTCCAGTTTTCTTTTTGCGAATCGATCAATTCGAGAATATCCAGCCATTCGGTTGTTTTTTGATCAAATTCTGCTTTTTCTACCTGTTCAAAAAAGGTTTTTCCAACAAAATGAAGATTACGGTAACTAGCGGCTAATTCCTGGATTTCTATGCGATTTTGTACAATTTGCTGCAAATCATGGGCATTTATAATTTGTTCTTTACCCAATATTTTTATTGAAAATTCACGAAGCATTTCGATTTGACTTAATATGCCCATTTGAAATGCGATGTTCTCATTATTCAGATCCAGTTCTTCCTCCCTCAAAAGACTTCTTACCTGATCTTTTTCACTATTAAATAAGTTCCAGGTGAATCGTTTGAAAAAGTTTGACCTTTTAGCCAGGTGTGTTTCAAGTAGTTGGTAATCAGCTCTCAGGCTATCAAGTTTTTTGTTATTTACTGGCAAATTTTGTTTTACTAACTCAGTAATACCATTTTGGCTTTTTTTCAATTGTTCCAATGAATCCGGGTCAAGGAGGCCATTTTTAAAATGACCGAAATCGAAATCATCAATTATTAAATTGCGGTAACGGTGGATTAGTTTAAAGGCCTGGGTATTCTCCAATTCAAATGGCACATTTAGGGAAGAAAGTCTGCTTTTACAATCGGCAATATCCATAATGGCTTGACGTAACATGGCTATTTCTGCGATTCCAAAACGGCTGAAATCTTTTCGTTTATCCCAAAAACCGAATCCTTTTTCATCTTTGGCTAATTCAATTCCATACTTTTCCAGGGTATCTGTTTTTTGCAAAAAATCACTTAATGTATCAAAATGAAAATAGCGAAAATGTTCATTAAGATTGAGTTGTTTCTCATTTCCTTTAGCCAAAAGATAGAGCTCTTTTGGTGATTTTCCATAGGTTTCATTGTCAAAAAGGGCAGATTTAAAATCAACCAACTCCTTTATTTTACCATCAATCTTTCGGCAAATCGCGTCAAATTCTCTTTCCAGAAAAATGGCGTTCAAGCTCTGATTCAGGTGTTTATAAGCCAGTATTTTCTCGATCTGATCATTTATTTTGAGGAAAAGATTTTTACGATCGGCCTTAAAATCATGTACTAAGGCGGCAAAAGGTTGCATGCCCACTTCACTCAGGCGATTGTATACCGTATCAATGGCGGCTCTTTTTTGACAAACCAAAAGTACTTTTTTGCCTCTTGCCGCAAAATCGGCCATCAGATTACAAATCAATTGGGATTTTCCTGTTCCCGGAGGGCCTTGCACCACCAATGATTTACCTTGCTTGGCCATCGAAATGGCCAGTTCTTGTGTTGCATCTACTGCCAATGGCAATCTCAGGTGTTCTTCCTTTTCTTTTGAGAAATTTTCTTCCTCCATTTTCCCAAAAAATCTTTCAGGATCACTGAAAATATTTTGATTTATTAGATAATCGTAATCACTGGCTATATAAGAGCCGGCCTGTGGAAAAATACCTAAAACAGCCTGTGGATAAAGCTTAAGTTCCCCCGTTTTTTCCAGTTCCAGGTCTTCTGTTTTAAGAAACTGAAAGGGTTCTAATTTTTCCAGAAAGATATCGGAATTGAAGTTTACTTTTACTGGAGAATTTTTGATTGTTTCGTAAAGTTCAGTTAAAAATACTCTGGTTTCAGAGTGAAAATCTTCAAAATCTTTTTCGAGCCATTCATCATCAATTTTCACTTTGTTAAAATGACTGTAAGCTAATAGGAATGAACGGTTCAGGCTGATTTCTCCATTGTTTTGTTCAAGAACCCAGTTGTTTTTTTGTAAACTCAGATCGACAGGAAAAAACAATAGCGGACACCGAATAGGCGTGCCATCCAAAAGTTTTCCTTTTATAATCGGATACCCCACATAGAGGTCTTCTGCTCCACGCTCAGCACGCAGCATCTGGTCGGTTCGGCTAATCTGCCTTAGTTGTTTGCTCAGCTCGTTGCTTTTGTCGGACCGCGGATCGATGTGCGGACACAGGGTTATTTTCTTTTTGCCTGCAATTAAAGCTGAAACAAGCTCAAATGAAGGCTTATTCTCTACAAAATCAAAGCTATGCAAATCAATAAACTGTGACTTCGGTGGCCGAAGCAGGAGTAAAGACCGGTTGGCGGAAGTGAAATTAGTAAGTCTTTTCTGATACGATTTCAGCAGATTTTGCAATGGTAAATTTTCTTTTACATTAAATGAATAGCCAATTCTTAAACGAAAAATGAATGGAATATAAAATTAGGCAAGTTTATGAATTTGAAACTAATAAAATTAGGGGAAACTGGTGAAAACGGAAAGATTTAAACCTTGATGAGCGGGAATAATTCTACAGATACCACCTACACAAAACAATCCTTCGCGTACCCGACCATAACCGATATTTAAACGAATAGAGTTTTTAGAATAACTCCCTCCGAATTGATAATAGTGTAAGGGAGTTCCATTATTAAAAGTATGATAGTTAAGTTCATCAGAAATAAATGCACCGTAACCTTTAAGATTTGTCCATTCGGTAAGCAACATGAACCAATTTCCCTTATCCTGTTTCGACCATAAATGTTGAGTTTCGAAACGAAGTGTATTTTTTGTAGAAAGCACTATTTGCTGATCCCAAATAAAAGTAAATGCGTCGACTATTTCCTGCGGACCGCCAATTATTACTTCTTTGTTAAAGCGAAGGAAATCTATTGCCAATACAGTTTTAGCCTGATTGCTATTGTATTTCTCTAATTCCAGGTTTAGGTTTCGATAAAAAACTTTATCGCCGAATTGGAAAGAACGAGAAGAATAATCCAGCTTGTCTTTAGTATAAGTTTTATTAATATTATTCATTGCTGCCAGATTAAGGCTTAGGCTCGTACCATCTTTAAAGGTGTAGTACACATCGCTTTGGCCACCCATTTCCCCATTTACCTGGGATACATAGGGATAAAGAGTGAGCAGGCGATAGGCATACTGTTTGGTGGTATTGGGTATATAATTGATCAGTGCCTGATTTAGGGTTTCACCCCTTTCCGAACGAAAATCCATGTTATCGACCCGCTTGAGGTTAAAACTTGCCGAAAGGGCTGAAAAATTAAATGCTGTATTTATAAAAATTGCATTGCCTGGATGAATGACAAAGCCATTTGATTGGGAGGCGTCCATTGATTTATGGGCCCAATTGATATCGGCTGAAATAGTTTCATTGGAAAAAGATACACCCTGATCAAACGCCCAAACGTTTGGCGTAACTTGTTTTAAAATACCTAGGTAAGGTTCATTTTTGTTAATTATAGCGGAATGTATTTTCCAGGATTTTTTTTGAGGATATTCTGTGCGATTAAATAGCCGAAGACCGAATTGAGCTCCTGAGAGTAGTCCCGCGGCATGCTCAAAGCCCAGTCTTTGTTTGCCGGAAATTACCATAAAATCCAGGTTTTTACTCCGCCATTTAATTCTCAGTCCATCCAGTGCATTGTCCATACCGAGTAATCTTTGTTCTTGTGTGCGAAAAATAGCTCCATTGCCAAATTGTTCATAAAAATGACCAGCTGTAAGCTGCCATTTTCCGGGTTTCCAACTTAGATAGCGATGTGCTAATCCTGTACCTTTCAGCTTATCCGGAAAGCCCAAAAGAGCTGGTTGGTAAGCCTCAAAGCGTAAGCCAAGGGTAAATTTATGGTAACTGAATGTGTTGTTCAAATAGGCATTTAAACCTGTTTTTTGTAGAAGCCCATATGGATTCAGAATTTTATCCTGACGGTAAACCTGGGTTTCAATCTGTACGCTTCCACTATAAATCAGTTTATTTTTACTTTGAGCAAAAGTTGCCAATGGTAAAATCAGGAGGATATATTTGGTGAAATTATAAGGCATTAATCAGCTCAAAATAAGTTTGTTCTTTGCCTTTTACAAAGTTGGTACTTCGGTGAATTATTTTTCCTGATTGATCAAAAATCAGGGTATTGGGTACCGAAAAGACCTGCAGGCTTCTTTGTAAATCCCCGTTGTAATCGAAAAGAACTTCAAAATTCCAGTTCTTACTTTTTGCTAATCCCAGAGCCCTTTGTCTGTTTCTGATTTCGTCAATCGATACAGCAATTAAAGTGTAATTTGAATTAACCGGATCATAAGATTGGGAAATAGCCTGAAGTTCGAGCAGGCAGGGCTTGCACCAGGTTGCCCAGAAAGTTACCAAAGTTGGCTTTTCAGTCTTGAAGGAATCTGCGAACTTGACAACCATTCCACCTCCGTTTTGAACATCAATATCGGGTATTTGTGCAGGTAACTGATAGGAAAGAAAAACCAGAAAAATTTTAAGAAAGCCTCGTTGCATAATATTTTTGATAAGATTATTTCAATTCTGATGCCAAAGGCACTTTTTTTGCGTTTGTGTTAAGTAAATAATTGATAATGGACTTTCCCAATAAACTTTGCTTTTCAATAATAATTGTTCTTGCTGTTTTTGCCTGTAAAAAAACCGGCATTGCCGATCCAATAATAGAAGATTCAAGTTTGGGATGTACAGATGTTAAAGCCAAAAATTTCAAATCGACTGCTATTACAGATGATTGCGGCTGTGAATACAACATTGCGTCAATAATAGGGAAAACACCTCCGACCGAATTTACACAAAAAGTTTTAATTGAAGAACACAGCGGTACCTGGTGCGGATGGTGTACACTGGGTAAAGAAACAACCGAAAAATTGGTGCAGGATAACCGCGTGTTGGGGGTCGAAATTCATTATAACGATCAGATGGCTGAACTCGACGAGGTTTTTATCCCTTTAAAAAATAAATATGGCTATCCGGCCTGGCCAAGTGGCATGGTAAATCGCATCAAATCGGTGACAGGCACTACTTTTATTATGGGAGAAGATCAGTGGAAAGATAATGTAAATACCATTTTATCTAATCCAAAAACCAATATTGGGATAGCTTTGGAATCTGTGATAAATGGTAATAACATTCAGGCACTTGTCCATTTTAAGCTAAACGGAAAGGCGGAAGGGAAATTTGGAATCGGGATGTATTTGGTGGAAAATGCGGTGGAGGGGTATCCACAGCTTAATTACTTGAGTCGAAATGTTAATTTTTTGGGGAGATGGGGTTTTAGTCAACCTTCAGAGATCAGGGATATTAAGCATTATAATGTGGTAAGGCAGGTTTTGGCTGATCATGTAAATGGTTTTCCGGTGTCTAATTATGCCTTAGAAAATAATAAAATATATAGTCGTTTATTTGAGTCAGTTTTTTCGGATAAAATTGTGAACAAATCAAATTGCGTCTTGGTGGCTTTTGTGATAAGCGAAACCGGACAGATTCTAAATACGGCTTATGCTAAAATTAATGAAATCAGTGACTGGAATTAAGCATATCTGTCTAAATTGTAAATGATTTCAAAAAAAATCATTTGCTTTGTAATGCATTACCTTAAAACATCACTAAAATGAAATTCAGAATTTTTCTTATTATTTTTCTTTTATTACTTATTGCCGCGGGTTGGTATATCAGCACGGGTTACTTCAGTTCGGGCGAAAGAGCAGGTACCATTTCTAAACTAAGCGAGCGGGGTTATATTTTTAAGACTAATGAGGGTGTATTGAATGAAGGTGGATACTCAGGAGAAACAGGTACACTTACACCCAGATATTGGGACTTTTCTTGCAAAGAAGACAGCGTAGTTACCAAATTGAGAAAAGCCCTGAGTACCGGTGAAAGAGTAACTTTAGTATATCATGAGAAATTTGTGAAATTTGCCTGGAATGGTGATACCAAATACATTGTGGTGGATGTTATTTTCATAAATAAACCACAGCCGCCGAAATATGAAAATTTCCCGGAAACAGAACATGATGCTTTGCCAGAACCATCTGTTCCAACAGAGGATCCTGCTGATAGTTTACAAGTTATTTAATAATGAAAGCCCTCGAAAGAGGGCTTTTGATTTCTCCGTCTGATGATATTAAAAGTACATCACATCGCTATTATTTGTTCTGATTATCAGAAATCTAAAGATTTTTATACCGAGATTTTGGGATTAAAAATTATCCATGAAGTTTATCGTAATGAACGAGATTCGTATAAACTTGATTTGGCCATTGGCGATCAGTATATTATTGAGTTGTTTTCATTTCCCAATCCACCAAAACGCACCAGCAGGCCTGAGGCCTGCGGGCTTCGCCATCTGGCTTTTGAAGTGAACGATATAGAACATGCAGTAGCAGAATTAAAAGATAAGGGTGTGAATTGTGAAGCCATTCGCACGGATGAATTCACGGGGAAGCGATATACCTTTTTCGTTGATCCGGACGATTTACCTATTGAACTTTACGAAATTTGAAAAGGCTGACAGATATTAAAACTTAATAAAGGGAACAGCTACAATTTTCTGATTTACATCTGCCTGCAGAAAATACTTGCCGGGCTTAAGCCTGCTAACATCGATTCTGTTTCCGCTAACAATTTGTTGCATGAATAACTGACCAGTAGAATTAAAAATGGAAATGTTTACTTCTTCTTCTGAAGTAAAGTTTAATTTCAATTCATTTTGAACCGGGTTTGGGAATATTTTGAAGGAGTTGTCACTGTTTTCAATTGCTGTTATAATTCCAGGTATCAATTGCAATTCCCCCAAAATCAGGTTATCCGGATCAAAAGTTACCGACTGCACAGTTGCTCCAAAACCACTTATTTCAACTTGCATTTCGGGTTGATTTACAAACACCGTACGGATTTCCGATTTTCCGTCGGAGGTGTTTACGAGTAATTGAACAGGCATTTTGAATTGGGTAGAAGATGAGCTTCCTGTTTTTATGGTCAGGGCTGCTCCAAA
>JAHEBN010000240.1 GCA_024645245.1 Jiulongibacter sp.
TAGTGCATGGGAGGTAATCCCGGCCAGTAGTCGGGCCAACCTTCCATATCTTGTTGGTGTGAAGCTTTCAGAAATTGCACCTTTCCCAGCTCCCCTTTTTCATACATTTCTTTCACAAACAGGAACTCACGTGCATACACCACAGTCTCCATCATCATGTATTTCTTTCCCGTTTCGCGGGTAGCCTGCACTATTTTTATACAATCTTCTACCGAGGTAGCCATGGGCACCGTACAGGCCACATGTTTGCCCGCATAAAGAGCTTTCAGGGATTGCTCCGCATGATTAGGGATCGGTGAGTTGATGTGCACCGCATCTATTTCCGGGTCTTTAAGAAGTTCGTCGTAATCCGAATACCGTTTATCAATACCAAAAGTATCGCCAATGGCATTCAATTTTTCTACATTCCGCTGGCAGACAGCATACATATTGGCATGGGGATGCCGCTGATAAATCGGTATAAACTCAGCCCCAAAACCAAGACCAACTATGGCTATTTTAATTTGTTTACTCATGTTTTTATAGAATTAATTCATTTAAATTTCTCTTTACTTTTAGCCAGTTTAATTAAACACATAGGTATATAGAACACATAGATTCTGAATCAAATATTATAAATCTTACATTGTGGCTATGTGGTTTTCCCCAATGGGTACTATGTATTAAACTTATATCTTTCTAAGCTCCTTTCATCAAATCTTTCAGGTAACTAAAACTATCCTGCGTCAACAGCTCCTCTGACTCAAACATTTTCCTCCAGATATGTGCCGCACTGAGTTTGGTACTGAAAGCCTCCACCGTAATGGCTCCCTGATAATTCATTTCAGCAAGGGCATTAGTAACGCTTTTGAAATCCACATGCCCGCTGCCAAGTGTACCGCGATTATTTTCGGAAAGTTGCACGTGTACCAGTCTGTCGCCCATTTTTTTAACGGCCGTTGCCAGATTTTCTTCCTCAATATTGGCGTGAAAAGTGTCAAACATCAGTTTGCAAGCCGGATGTGCCACTCGATCGCAAAGCTCGATAAGCTCATCGGCACAGGAAACTAAGTAACTTTCGAAACGATTGAGGTATTCTAAGCCCAGTTTTATGTCCAAACTTGCTGCATGATCGGCCAAACTGTAAAGCTGCTCCACCGCCCACTTTTTCTCTTCTTCATTGGCTGCCGCTCCGGTAAAAACACCCAATGCCGAATGTATGGGACCAATAAGCAAAGGTGCTCCCAAAATAGCTGCCGAATCGAGCACTTTTTTATTGAATTCCAGGGTTCTTTGCCTTTCTGCTTTATCCTCTGCAATGGCATTATTTCCCGGGCCATTGATGGTTTCGGCCACACAAGAAAGGCCCAATTCGTCGAGTTTGGTTCTCCATTTTTGCCATTTACCAGGATCGAAGTCGATTATCGGAATTTCAACCAAATCGTAGCCGGTGTTTTTGATCATTTCGAGCACGGGCATATGCTCATCGTTCATCTCAATCCCCCATAAGAGGAGATTCATACCTAGTTTATTTGTCATTCCGAATCGGGTTGAATTAATTGTGTCAAATATACAATATCAAATACAAAGGGCAATTGATGTGTTCTATGAATTTCCCTGACATTGGATTTCAATTTACTCCTTTTTTTCAAAAGCCTTAACCTTCACCAAAAAATCATAGGACAATTTCAAGCATAAAAATTAAAAAATAGGTGCCACTTTCGTAAAAAGGCACCTTTTATGCCTGTTATATAACTTACTATCAATTATTTATACCATTTTCAAGAAAAAGCACTATTTAAAGATAGTGGAACGACCCGGAGCTTTGAGCGAACTAATTTTGCCGGATCATTTTACTATACCTTAGCTAAACATCCGTGGCCTATTCATTAAAATATTTACTTTTTTCATTTCTGTTTCTTTCCTGTTCCTTAAATACCAAACCGGAAGACGACCTGCTTTTGGGAGGCGATTTTTCGTATGTGAATGAATTGGAAGACTGCGGAGCCAGCTTTAAAGAAAATGGTGCAAACATTGACCCCTACGAATTCTTTTCACAAAAAGGGGCTAATATTTCCCGAATAAGGCTTTGGCACTCACCCGACTGGACCTCTTATTCCACCTTGTCGGATATCAAAAAATCTATTCGGAGAAACAAAAACGCCAAACTTCAAACCTTGCTCGATCTGCATTACAGCGATACCTGGGCCGACCCAGCACATCAGATTATTCCAAAGGCCTGGGCAAATATCACCGATGAAACTACTTTACTTGATTCAGTATACCAATATACTTTAAATACACTTCAGGCTCTCAATCGGGAAGAGCTTTTCCCTGAATTTATTCAGATCGGTAACGAAATAAATTCGGAAATGCTCATGCATAAACCCGCCAGTGAAAGCGGACCCATGAACTGGCCAAGGCAAGTTAAAATTCTAAACGCCGGTCTGCGGGCCGTGGCTGATTTCAATCAACAAACCGGTAAAAAAGTACAGACATTTATACATGCAGCTCAACCGGACGAGTCTTTTGAATATTTTCAAAATCTGGTAAAAAATGGCATTTCCGATTACGATTACATTGGTTTATCGTACTATCCGCAGTGGTCCAAATTCGATTTAGCCCAGCTTCAGACCAAAATCGAATCCCTGATAGCAACACATAAAAAGAAATTGGTAATTCTAGAAACAGGCTACCCTCATTCCCTGATAAATGTAGATTCAGCCAATAATGTGCTTACCAAAACCTCCGAATTAAAGGGATACAATATTTCACCCGATGGACAACTCAGCTTTTTAATCGATTTAAAGAAAACGGTTTTGGCAGCCGGAGCGAATGGAATTATTTATTGGGAACCTGCCTGGGTAAGCAGCCCGTGTAAAACCCGATGGGGAACAGGTTCACACTGGGAAAATGCCAGCTTTTTTGACGAAAAAAATAATAACGAAATTTTACCGGCTATTCAGTTTTTCAAAAATAATGTTTTCAACTAATACTTTAATTCTAAACTCAATTGTAATGCAAAAAAACAATTTACAATCAAAAAGAGGGAGCAATCAGGGCTTTACAAAGCTTTTGCTACTCTTTGCCTGGCTTACATTCGGAGGTACTGCTTTGGCACAAGTCAGTGTTTCCGGAAAAGTAGCCGATGCTCTCGATGGCTCGGGTATGCCGGGAGTAACCATTCTTGAAAAAGGCACCACCAATGGTACCAGCACTGACATGGACGGTAACTACAAAATTACAGTGGCAGATAAAAATGCCGAATTGGTTTTCAGCTTTATAGGTAAATCAAGCCAAACACTTAAAGTCGGAAATCAAACCAATTTGAACATCTCTTTGGAAGACGACGCCCAGGTACTTGGCGAGGTAGTGGTAATCGGCTACGGAACGCAAAGCAAAAAAGACCTTACCGGTGCGGTAAACTCCGTTTCGGAGCGTGACTTTGTAAAAGGTAATGTAACCACGCCCGACCAATTAATATCTGGTAAAATGGCAGGTGTACAGATCACCTCCGCTGGTGGTGCTCCGGGCTCTGGTGCTACTATACGTATTCGTGGAGGATCTTCTTTAAATGCCAGCAATGACCCGCTAATCGTAATTGATGGTGTACCTATCGACAATAACGGAATTTCGGGCACAGCCAATCCTTTGAGTTTTATCAATCCGAATGACATCGAATCGTTTAACGTATTGAAAGATGCCTCAGCAGCTGCCATCTATGGCTCGCGTGCAGCAAATGGGGTAATCATAATCACCACCAAGAAAGGTAAAAAAGGCTCCGGCACGAAATTCAATTTCAACAGCCGTTTCTCTTCTGCCAGCAATATCAGGCAAGTGAGTAGCCTGAGCCCGGATGAGTTTCGCACTGCCGTAAATACCTATGGTACATCGGCTCAGCAAAGTCTTTTGGGTAATGCCAATACCAACTGGCAGGATGTGATTTTCAGAAATGCCTTAACCCAGGACAATAACCTGAGCTTAACAGGAACTATTAAAGGCATGCCTTACCGGGCATCATTAGGCTATTTAAATCAAAATGGAACTTTGATTTCCTCGAACCTGAAAAGAACTTCCGGTTCATTGGGTTTATCTCCTACCTTTCTGGACAAGCATCTTACTGTGGATGCAAACATCAAGTTTGCCAATAATCGTTCGCACTTTGCCGACGAGGGTGCCGTAGGTACGGCGATTTCTTTTGACCCTACTCAACAGGTTTATGCCAGCAATGAATACAGCGGGTATTTTCAATGGATAAACCCGAATGACGGTACTCTGGAAGCTCTGGCTCCATCTAATCCCCTGGCTATGCTCGAAATGCGTGATAACCTGGGCATTCTGAATCGCTATATCGGTAATGTAAGCCTGAACTATACTTTCCACGGTTTACCTGAATTGAAAGCCGTAATAAATGCCGGTATGGATCGCTCAAATACAGATGGAAAAGATGTGGTAGATAAACTGCTTTCTGCCAATTCATTCAATAACGGTGGCTCAGTGGCCACATATACTCAAAATAGAAATAACAAAACTTTTCAGGCTTACCTGAATTACGTGAAAGAATTGGGCTCTTCCCGATTTGATATCATGGGTGGCTACGAATACCAGGATTTCCTGAGAGAAGAAAATAACGCTACCAACTACGGTAATGCCTCTGCTCAGGATAAAAGTACTTTCTACAAAACGGAATACCGCCTCGCTTCGCAATTTGGACGTATAAATTACGGCTTGTTAAACAAATACTTAGCAACTTTCACCGTACGTCGCGACGGAACTTCCCGTTTCTCTCCTGAAAACCGCTACGGTATTTTCCCTTCTGCTGCTTTAGCATGGAAAATGAACGAGGAATTCGGTATCAACGAAACTTTCTCGGATCTGAAATTAAGGTTAGGCTGGGGTGTTACGGGCCAACAAGACATCAATTCAGGCGATTTCCCTTACCTGGCGGCCTACACACCTGGCCAAGGCTTGCGTTATCAATTGGGTAATACTTTTTACGATGTATTACGCCCAAACCCTTACGATGCCAACATCAAATGGGAAGAAACCACTTCCTCGAATATCGGGCTTGACTTCGGCCTTCGGAAATCCAGAATATCAGGAAGTGTGGA
>JAHEBN010000075.1 GCA_024645245.1 Jiulongibacter sp.
CCGTTGCCGTAAAGCCATTCTTTGAAAAAGTAATCGAGAGAGGTACCACTTACTTTTTCTGCTACTTTTTGAAAATCATCAATTCCAGCTGCCGAATAGGCATATTCTCCATTCGCGTATTCTTCCATTATAGAAAAGAAAGTTTCATCGCCCGTAATTCCTCTGAGCATATGCAATACCGTGGCACCCTTGGCATAAGTACGAAAGAAATCAAATATCTCGTCTATAGAGTCAATATTTTGAACATAAATAGAGCCTTTTGCACTTTTTGCCTGATCCATGTATTGGGCCATTACCTGATTATAGGCATCGCGGGAAACCGCATTTTCATAGTAAATAGCCTCAGAATAAGTGGCAAACCCTTCATTCACCCAGATATCCTGCCAGGTTTTGCAAGTCACTTTATCTCCATACCACTGGTGAGCAAGCTCGTGAGCTACCAGGCCATTGGTAAAACCGCCCATAGAGCTAACCGTCTGATGCTCCATGCCGCCACCAAAATTGAACATAGCATGTCCGTATTTTTCATTAATAAACGGATACAATCCATATTTTTCGGAGAAAATACGAAGCATATCCGGTGTATTTTTAATAGCGTTTATGGCATTTGCGTTTCCCAGGATTTCCGGATATAAGTAATTATTTACAGGCATTGAGTCTGTTTCGCTATATTTAAACCAATTGTTTATTTCCGAATAATTGCTTGCCGCTATGGAAATCAGGTAATGAGAAATGGGATATTGGTGTCTCCAGAAAAAGGTTTGTGTGCCATCGACATTCACTGTTTTACTCAATAACTTCCCATTGGAAACAGGCGTATAAAAAGCTGGCATGGTTAAAATAATATCTGCTGATTCGGCTTTGTCTGCCGGGTCATCTTTACATGGCCACCAGTCGGGTGCTCCATATGGCTCGCTTAATGAGCTGATTACCGATTCTCTTTTACTGCCATGTGTTTCAAAGAAAAATCCGCCATTTTGATCTACAGGAGGCACACCCCTATAAAATATTTTTATCGATTCTGATTTACCAACAGCTAGTAAACCGGAAAGTTTAACATTAATTTTCCCCGCAACATGGGTAAAAACAAGCTTCCTTTTACTACCTGTAATGGAGTCAATTAAGAAATTATTTTTGAGGTCGAGGTTTACTTCTGAAATATTTTCAAGTGCCGAAAATGTGATTGCTACATTTCCGCTAATGAAATTGGGATTGCTGGTTATTTTCAGATCCAGGCCATAATAGCTAACATCAAATTTAGGATCGCCCGGATAAGCTGGTCTCGCATTTCTATTGCCCTGTAGATCCATTTTTCTTCGGCCATCGGCACAAGCTTGTGCCCCCAAACTATACTGGGCGTGGGTCTGGAAGCAGATTACAGAAAGCAATAAAAAGTAAAGAGTTTTCATCTGATTTTTTACAAAAAAGGCCTGTTTTTCAACAAGCCTTCTGAATGATTTTAAGTGATAGAATAAAATTAAACACTCATGATATCAATTTCTTTGGCTGCCAGCATTTTTTCTGCCTTTTCTATAAACGAATCAGTAAGCTTCTGTATTTTCTCTTCGCCTATTTTGATCGCATCTTCTGCCACACCTTCGTTTTTCAATTTTCTGATTTCGTCGTTGCTTTCCTGACGCACCTTACGTATGTTTACCCGAGCAACTTCGATTTCATTTTTTACCCTTTTCACCATTTCCCTTCTTCTTTCTTCGGTCAGTGGCGGAATATTTAGTCGGATAGTTTCACCGTCATTTGCCGGGTTAAGGCCTATGTTTGAGTTGATTATAGCCCTTTCCAGGTCATTTATCATTTTTTTCTCGAATGGACGTATCGCAATCGTGCGGCCATCGGGAGTGGTAATAGAAGAAGCCTGACTTATGGGAGTCATTACTCCGTAATATTCTACCATGATACCATCGACCATTTGAACACTGGCTTTTCCTGCCCGAATTTTACCCAACTCTATAGATGTATGTTTTAAAGCTTTTTCCATGGACTCAGTGGCCATGTCCATAATCATTTCAATTTCTTCCATAAATCACAATTCCCTTTTTGTCTAAAATTATAATGTTTGTTCTATTGACGTATTTTAATTGCAAAAGTTTTCTTTATTTCTTAACCAAAGTCCCCACTGTTTGTCCTGTAACCACTTTGAGTAAATTTCCTTCCCGATTCATATCAAACACAATAATCGGCAAATTATTTTCTTCGCACAGTGTAAAAGCTGTCATGTCCATTACTTTCAGGCCTTTGCTTATCGCTTCTTTGAAAGTCACTTCATCGTATTTCACGGCATTTGGATCTTTCCGTGGATCGGCAGAATATACGCCATCCACACTGGTACCTTTTAATAAAACGTCGGCCTCGATCTCATTCGCACGTAAAGCTCCGCCTGAGTCTGTCGAGAAATATGGATTGCCCGTACCTGCTCCAAAAATCACCACTCTGCCTTTTTCCAGGTGTCGAATAGCTCGGCGACGAATAAAAGGCTCGGCAACCTGTTCCATTTTTATGGCACTTAGCAATCGCGTTGTGAGCCCATTATTATCTAATACCGACTGTATGGCCATGCCATTGATAACTGTAGCCAGCATACCCATATAATCTCCCTGCGATCGATCAATGCCGGAATTGGCTGTGGCACCCCGAAAAATATTACCACCACCAATTACTATTGCCACCTGACATCCCAAATCCACCACCGATTTTATCTCTTTGGCAAATTGCTGCAATATTTCCGTATTGATGATCTGGCTTTTGTCGCCTCCATTTAAGGCTTCACCACTTAATTTGAGTAGAATTCGTTTGTATTTCAGTGACATGAATCAGGTGTTTGTGCAAAGATAGTTTATTCGGTTTTAATCATTCAAGCAAAAACGGTATCAATCTGTGCTTAATTTATCTTTTTTGTTGATCATATATACTCCTGCTAGAATAATTACGATCCCTAAATAATGCCAAATCGCTATGGTTTCTCCATCAAATATGCCTGCTAGTAAGGCAATTACAGGTATTAGGTAAGTTACTGAAGAAGCGAAAACCGGACTCGATAATTGCAAAAGAAAATTAAACAGAATCATAGCCATACTGGTATTTACGGCACCTAGAAAAATAAGATAAGCCAATATTCTGCGGTTTTCAGGCAAACTGATTTTTGCAAAAAAGTCTGTAAAAAACAAAACTCCCAGTGCAAAAACGCCAACTACGGCCAAAGAAGCTGCGGTGAGAGGAAGAGGTTTTATGTCGGTAAGGTATTTGCCAATTATGTTTACATTGAAGCCATACATTACTGTAGCTATCAAGGGAAGTAAAGCATACGGATTATTAAAATTAAGCTCTCCATCGTTTCCAGCAAGAATTAGTAAGAGGCTGCCTCCAAATCCCATCAAGAGGCCTGTAAGCTGATTTTTACTGATCAATTGGCTGAAAAATAAAGAACCAATTATGAGTACAAATAATGGGGTGGTGGAGTTGAGTGTACCGGCCAGTGAGCTATTGAGTTTACTTCCTGCGAATGCATACAGGATAGCCGGAAAAAAATAACCCAGAAAGCCAACCAAAGTAACCGGCTTCCATTTACCCGCAGGCAGATTTTTCAGAGCACTAAACGACCAGGGTAATAAAGCCAAAGCGGCCATCAGAACCCGGCCTGCACCCACTTCTACAGGAGTAAGAACAGCTACCACTTTTTTAATAAAAATAAAAGAAAGGCCCCAAAAAACGGCGAGAATCACCAGGGTAATCCAGGAAACCCAAAATTTATTTTCGGGCTTATTGAGTATAGAATTTTCCAAAATGGTGGTTTGATTTAGAAGTATTTTATCAATAAATGACAAAAATAGACAAATAAGGCAATTAGGTAGATAGCAAATATGTTTAATAATTGGTACAGCAGAATTTATTAAGTTATTTTGAAATATATTCAACCTATTTATTAAAAAACCAATGAAAAAAAGGATTATTTGCCTCACTTTACTTTTAGTTTTTTCACTTATAAAATTAAAAGCACAGGATCATCCTTCGCTGGCATTAGGTTCCAAAGCTCCTGATTTTAATCTGATGGGAATTGACGACAAAATGCATACCCTGGCCGAGTATAAAAATTCCAATATACTGGTGATTTTGTTTACTTGTAACCATTGCCCTACAGCTCAGGCTTACGAAGATCGTGTACAAAAATTTGTAAATGATTATGAGGGGAAAGGGGTGCAGTTGGTTGCCATTCAGCCCAATGCCGACAAGGCAGTTCGTTTTGACGAATTGGGATATACCGACCTGAGCGATAGTTTCGAAGAAATGAAAATAAGAGCAAAAGATAAGAGTTATACTTATCCCTACCTATACGACGGCGAAACTCAGGAAGTGGCACAGAAATATGGACCTATTGCCACGCCACATGTTTTTATATTTGATAAAAACCGGGTTTTGCAATATACAGGGCGTATTGACGACGACGAGCATATTGGCCGTGAAAAAGTACACAACCTGAGAATGGCTGTAGATGATATGCTGGCAGGTAAAAATCCGACTGTGGCCAGCACCAAAGTATTCGGTTGCTCTACCAAATGGATGAGCAAATCTGCCACAAAAGAGGCCGAAGTAGCAGCATGGGCCAAAGAGCCAGTGAGCGTGGAAAGTGCAGATTTGAACAAATTGAAAGAAATTATGACGAACACTGACTCAGAAGGAAAATACCGGTTGGTAAATGTGTGGGCCACTTGGTGCGGGCCATGTGTGGCCGAATTCACCAATTTGGTGGAGTCGGATAAAATGTACCGCCACCGTGATTTTGAGTTCGTGACCATTTCGGCAGATGAACCAAAGAATACAGAGAAAGTATTGAAGTTTTTACAAAGGAAGTATGCTTCAAACAAAAATTATCATTTCACAGGAGGAAGTAAATACGATATGATAGAAGCCATTGATCCAAACTGGCAGGGAGCATTGCCCTATACGGTTTTGATAGCTCCGAACGGCGAAAAAGTATATACTCAAATGGGTGAAATCAATGTTTTAAGTCTGCGAAGAGCTATAGCCGATCATATAGGAAGGTATTTTGATTGATTTTCATATTATTTTTAAGAATCGGGGCCTGCACTTTTCGGAGTGCGGGCCTTTTTTGTATGTTTGAATAAAAGCAATCTAATTATGGTAAAAAATAGAGTGTACTTAGGGATTATTCTTTCTGTTTTGTTTTCATGTACCACTAAAAAGCAAGAAAATTTGGAAAAGGAAATTGTTAAAATCCAAATAAGCTCAGATTTGGCCAACCACCTCGCCGAGCTGCCTTTGGGCTGTATTCAGGTAGAATATCCTAATAAATTAGGCCAAACTCTGGGTTCGGATGCCGATTTACTTTCGCCACGAAAATTGCGGCCGGCATTTTACGGATGTTTCGACTGGCACTCTTCGGTGCATGGGCACTGGTCGCTGGTTAGGCTTTTGAACAATTTCCCGGAATTGGATAAAAAGGAGGAGATAATCCGGAAATTAAAAGATAATATTACCGAAGAAAACATTAAGACGGAGCTGGCTTTTTTTAATGATAAGAACAACAAGATTTTTGAGCGGACTTATGGATGGGCCTGGCTGTTGAAATTGCAAATGGAACTCGAAAGCTGGGATCATCCGGATGCTGATAAACTAGCTCAGAATTTAAAACCATTGAGTGATCATTTGATTATTGCTTATCTTAAATTTCTTCCCAAATTACAATACCCGATTCGAACAGGGGATCATCCGAATACAGCTTTTGGACTTAGTTTTGCCTATGATTATGCCCAGTTTGCGAAAAATGACACCTTAAAAAACCTGATTGCTGATAGGGCAAAGGATTTTTATAAAAATGATTCAGGTTGCCCGGTTGGTTGGGAGCCAAGCGGTTATGATTTTCTTTCGCCTTGTTTAGAAGAAATCGGTTTAATGCAGCGTGTTTTGCCGGAGCCTGAATTTAAAGATTGGTTGAATGATTTTCTTCCTGAAATCCTGAACGACAACTTTAAACTCGAGCCCGGCAAAGTGGGAGATAGGGCCGATGGCACTTTGGTGCATCTGGATGGTTTAAACTTCAGCCGGGCATGGAATTTATATCGGCTTGCAAAAGTGTATCCGGAGAAAATGCACCTGCTTCGTATTGCAAATGAACATATAAGCTATTCTTTATCCGGCATATCGGATGAAAACTACGAAGGTACGCATTGGCTGGGTACTTTTGCCTTGAGTGCCCTCACTGATAATCCTTAAATATTAAAAATTAACAGGGAATTAATTTCAATTAAATTCATTTCATATGCCGGCCAGTTAGTTTTCCTGAAAAATGGAAGGTTATGAAAAAATGGTTTGCACTACTCCTTATTTTTCTGGTAAAGTTTTCGCCTTTAATTGCACAGGTGAACGGCGATGATTTGTTGGGATATTGGATTACTGAGGATAATAATGCTGTAATACATTGTTACAAATTGAATGACGAATATTTTGCCAGAGTGGTGTGGTATGGCCCTTTTAAAGAAGAAACACTCAAAAAAATGAGCCCGGAGGAAAGAGCAAATGTGCCAACCAAATATATAAATGCATTGGTGCTGCGGGATTTCAAATTCGAAAATAAGGAATGGAACAGCGGGCATATAATTCAGGTTTTTGAAGACAAAACTTACACTGCATTTATTAAAGAGATTTCGAAAAAGGAACTTAAAATCACAGGTTTTATTTTTTTCAGATGGCTTTCGGAAAGTACGGTAATACACCGGTGCGAAAAACCTGATGGTAAAACTCACCCTAAGGCTATTTAATGGTATTTAAATCTTGAATTTAGCTACATTATAGTGCAGGGCATTTATTTTGAATCATACAAAAGGGAATTAAATTTAAAAATAAAAATATGAAAAATCTGATATTAACATTCGCAGCAATTACGGCCATGGCATTCGGGGCCAACGCCCAAACAAACCCGGTAACAGTACAGAAACCAGTGGAAAAAGCATATAAACACGAGGAAACACATATAGGCAAAAAGGATAAAGTTGAAACGAAAAAATCTTTAACTGAGAAGCAACAAAATGCAAAAGAAAAGACCCATGATTACAAAGATCAGGAGGTTATGGCAAAAAGGTCTTCGAAATCGGGTACTCAAAAAACAGAAAAAGATATGAATCATAAATTGCAGTCAAAAGACTACAAGGATGAACAAAAGAATGTAAAGCAATAAAACAGTTTGTTAAGGTAGAAATGGAATCTCCGTCATGCTTTTTGACGGAGATTTTTTGTGTTCGCACTTATTTAGAATTACTTTGTGAAATATAAAATAATTCAAGAATCCTTATATGAAAGTTTTGATCATTGAAGATGAGAAACGACTGGCAGAATTTATATTTAAAGGTTTAATTGAAAATGGATACCAATGCGAAGTAGCTTATGACGGTAGGTTGGGTGCCGAGCTTGCTCTTAATCATAGCTTTGATATTATACTTATGGATGTTAACATGCCATATATCAATGGGTTTGATCTCACTAAAAAATTACGGGAAAATGACATTACCACACCTATTTTACTTTTAACGGCTATGGGGCTCACTTCCGATAAAATTACCGGACTGGATTCGGGTGCAGATGATTATCTGGTAAAGCCATTTGAATTTCAGGAATTATTGGCTCGCATTCGTGCTTTAGTGCGACGTGCTGAAAACTTCAAGGAAAACAATAATGACATCTTAAAACTGGACGACCTGGAGCTTAACTTACTTTCGAAAAAGGTGACGCGGTCCAGCGTAGATATAAGCCTAACTTCCAAAGAGTTTAATCTTTTACATTATTTATTAAGAAATAAAAATCAGGTATTATCTAAAGCCAGAATATTCTCTGAAATTTGGGATCAAAACGCCGATATGGATAGCAGTAAGGTGGAAGTTTATATCAATTTATTAAGAAATAAAATCGACCGGGAGCCTCATAAAAAGCTGCTGCATACGGTGGTTGGATTTGGTTATGTAATCAAAGACTCCTGACTTTTGTTTTTGGGAAGTACGACTTCAACCGTAGTCCCCATACCCTCTGTTGATTTGATGGAAATCCTGCCTTTGTGCAGTTCAACAATTCTTTTAACCAACGGTAGCCCAAGTCCATGTCCATCAATAGTTTTTGTATGGCTCGATCGGTAAAATGGTTGAAAAATATGCTTAAGTTCAGATTCCGGAATTCCTTTCCCTTTATCGGTAACGGTAAAGGTGATATGGTTTTTCTGAAAGCTCATATATACTTCGGCCTTCTTATTTTCTGAATATTTGCAGGCGTTCTCTATCAGATTACTGATCATTATTTTAAGCATTTCGAAATTGCCTTTTTTAATTATCATATCATCTGCAACGGAGATATCTTCATCAAAATTTACTTTTATCTCGTATTCTTTATTTTTTTCTAAAAGCATTTTTCGGCTTTGCCAAATTATTTCGTCGAGTTGGCACTGTATATATTCCAATGATTCTCCGTCGGAGTTTGCCCTGGCTAAAAGAAGTAGGTCGTTTACCAACTTGATCATACCCTTTACTTCATCTTTTATTCCTTGCATGGCTTGTTGGTATTCCTTAGGTTCCCGTTCACGCATGAGCGTTACCTCGGTTTGGCCCTGCATAATTGCAAGTGGAGTACGTAGCTCATGGCTTACATACGATACAAAGTTTTTTTGCTGAGCATAACTGAAATCGAGCCTGTCGATCATTTCGTTAAATGTTTGAGCCATTAGTCCTATCTCATCTTTTGATTCGGCTTCAGGTAATCGTTGATTCAGGTTTGCAGAGCTTATCTTTTTCATTCTATTTGCGATCACATCCAACGGTTTTAAATCGCGGTATACAAGAGCTCTTACTATCAGAAAAATTACAATTAAAGCTGTAAAATAAGAGCCCAAAAGTATCTTGGCAAGGTAATTTTGTTTTTCCAGACCCTCTTCGTCTTTTGCTTCATTAAACAGTACATAATTTTTATTTTCTATCTCGTCATAGAACTTCAGATAAATCACTTGTGAATGGTCTTTTTTTATTTTTATATTGATATCATCTGAATTCTGTTTTAAAAGGTTGTGCAACAGAGTTTTATTAATAATTTTCGGAGCAAATTTCGATTTTACTATTGGGTTACCATAAATATCATAGATACCATATTCTTCTTTCAGAATATGAATAAGATTGGAATTGGCATGATTAATTAAATTGTTAATGTTCTGGTCCGGGTTTTCCAGAATGTAAGCTTTGCGGGTTAGCATTCTTTCTTCGAGCAATTCAAAAAAAGATAATTCGCGATTTTTGGAATAGAAAAAATACACAGTAAGCAATAAAATTCCTAAAATAATGGAAACCAGAAAGGAGACATTAAGTGGTTGTTTATAAATTAATTTCATTGGCAATTAATCCTTAATTACATATCCCATTCCAATCACAGTATGGATAATTTTTACATCAAAATCTCTGTCTATTTTTTTTCGGAGAAAGTTGATATAGACGTCGATGGTATTGGTACCGGTATCAAATTGAATATCCCAAACTTTTTCGGCAATATCAACTCTGGAAACAACTTTACCTTTATTTCGGAGTAGGTATTCCAACAAGGTAAACTCTTTTGCTGTTAGTTCTATTTCTTTTCCTCCCCTACGTGCCACTTTGAGGTTCAGATCCAGTTCCAGATCCTTAAATACTATTTTACTATTGAGGCTATGGTCTTTTCCTGAGCGAATGTTAAGGGCATTAAGTCGGAGTAGTAATTCCTGAAATTCGAAAGGTTTTACAAGATAATCATCAGCTCCGGCCTCGAAACCAGTTGTTTTGTCTTGGATGCTAGCCATGGCTGTGAGCATTATAATAGGCATATTGAGTCCTTCATTTCGAAGTAAAGAAGTTAGCTCAAAACCATTCATTTTGGGCAAATTTACATCTAACACTAAAGCATCGAACGCTCCGGTCATGGCAAGTGTTTTCCCGATTTGGCCATCATATGCTATATCCACATTATGCATATTTTCTTCGAGCCCTTTTTTTATAAATTCGGCTAGTCTTGGCTCATCTTCTACCACTAATATTTTCATTTCCGTGTCTTTTAAGTGTTTTTTCTAAAATCTTCAATCAGAAGTATGGCACAAATTGAGGACGCGAGGTATAGAAAAAACTAAAACGAAATTAAAAGTAAATTAAAATACCAGCATTTAAGTACAAAAGGTAGTCTTAAAACAGGAAAATGAGTTATTCATTTAATGTTATTTTAATATGCGATTAATATAAAAAATAGAATAGATGCCTCCATTTGTAAAGTTAAAATAGAAAAATGCAGTGGAAAAAGAAAGATCTGTTTGGGTTAAATCGGGTGTTGTAAGCTTAAGCCTAATTTGTGTAGGCGAATTTTTATCTGAATACCTGATAGGGAAAGGTTTGCCTGACTACGATTGGAGATATCTTTCTATCAGTTACCTTGGGAAAGAGGGTAGCCCAGTGCTTGCGGAGGTTAAGATTTGGGCGGTTTTGTTTACTTTACTCTACCTCGTTTTTTCCTTTTCACTTTATAAGTCATTAAATAAGAGGAGCCCACTTATAAAATATGCAGCTTGCTTATTAGCAATTTATGGTATATGTGAAGGGCTAGGCTCTGGTTTTTTTCCGATTAATGCACCAGGAACGCCCCTTACTCAGGATGCCTTTATTCATAATATATTTGGAGCGATCGGCGACACGGCATTTTTTAGTTTTCCGGTTTTAATGCTTTTTGTATTTCCCAGAAAGGTTAATCCCGGGTTTCATAAATTCACATTTATTTGTTTGGTTATTGCACTTGTGTTCTGTTCGTTTTTTCTAATCGCCAAGTACCTTCATATTACACATGGCATTTTCACCTACAGGGGAATATGGCAAAGGGCTTTTTTGTTCACCTTCTATATTTATTTTTTTGGAATAGGTAAGATGATGTTAAACACTTTAACAGAATAAATATGATTTTTTTACAAGATATTTTACATCTCGTTTTTCACCTAGATCAGTCTTTGGAAATTTTTTTTAATCATCACGGAAATTATATTTTTCCTTTGTTATTCAGTATAATTTTCGCTGAAACCGGCTTTGTTTTCTTCGCTTTTCTGCCAGGCGATGGCTTGCTTTTCACGCTTGGGGTATTAGCTACAACAGTCAAAGTCTCCATTATTGCATTGGTTGCCACGCTCATTCTTGCTGCCATTTTAGGCAATATTAGTAATTATGTTTTTGGTCGTACACTTGGAAGAAAAAGGCAATTTCAAAATATTATTCCGGGAAAGTACTTAAAAAGGGCTAATCGTTTTTTCGATGTGTATGGTTCCAAGGCTGTATTTTTTGCTCGGTTTATGCCATATATACGATCCATAATTCCGTTTATAGCAGGCCTAACTTACATGTCGGGGAAAAAATTTATAAGCTTTACCTTAATTGGAGCGATAGTATGGGTCCCGACTTTTATTTATGCCGGTTTTTATCTTGGGCATATAGATTTTGTACACCGACATTACCTCTGGATAGTTTATCTGATGATGCTTTCCAGCTGGGTACCTCTATTAGTTAAATTTTTAAAAAGAAAGATCCTATTGAATACAATTCAGGATTAACAGAAATATTTAGTTAATTATCTAAATACTTACTTATTAATTACATGAAAAAGCCATCAATTTTTCTCAAAGAGAATCAGAAACTGATATTACAGATTGCACTTTCTTTATTTTTTCTGGGTATGGGTGTTTTCTTTTTCAGGCACGAGCAAGCTGAATTGACTTTAGTGAAAGTGGCATTGATTGAAGCCTCTTTTACCTGGGTGGCTTTTGGATTTATTCTTATGCTGTTTTATGTGCTGGTTATGGCCTGGATGTATCAGTTTAGCTTTAGGGCAATTGATCAAAATGTAAGCCTGAGTACAGCTATTTTGCTTTTTTTAAAACGAAACCTCGTGAGCGTATTTTTGCCAGCAGGGGTGTTAACAAACATGGTATTTTTTAATCACGAGGTTGAAAAAAAAGAAAAGGTTAGTCGCACCCAAATTTACTATGCCTCCTCAGTTTTTACTATTTGTAGTATACTTTCTACACTCATCATTGGCCTGCCGGTTTTGATTTATTTACTTCTTACACATTTGGGAAGTGGGCGTCATATGCTTGGCATTGTTGTAAGTATCTTTTTAATGATTATTTTATATTATATACTTACAGATATCCGGAAAGAAGGGATGATTTATAAATTGATAACCGGCAAATTTCCATCTATGGCTAATCAATTCGCAGAATTTAAAGCTCAACAGTTTAACACAAAAGATATTGTAAAAGTCTTGTTACTATCAGTACTAATTGAACTTATCGGGATTGTTCATTTATACATTTCAATGACAGGAATTACCGGGCATGCGAGCTTTGAAGCGTCCATATTGGGATATTCGGTTGTATTGTTACTGCTTATGAGCTCACCATTTTTGAGAGGAATAGGTGCCATCGAAGTGAGTTTAACCTATATGCTGATGCAGTATGGTTTTAGTAATCCGGAGGCCCTTTCTATCACTTTTTTGTTTCGGTTTTTTGAGTTTTGGAGCATTCTGGTTTTAGGTGTGTTTTCATTTTTGATAAGAAAAGATAGCCTTTTTCTGAGAATCTGGCCGGCAATATTATTGTTTTTTTTAGGAATTGTAAATGTAATTTCGGTGTTGACCCCTGCTATTGCCACACGTATGATCAGCCTCCGTAATTTTCTCCCTTTAGCTGCTATTCATGCTTCCATTTACCTGGTTCTTTTTTCAGGTTTTTTGATGTTTATCTTAGCAGTATATTTAATAAAGGGACTTAGGGCGGCTTGGAGTATGTCGCTGGTTTTGAGTCTTCTTTCTTTTGTCGGCCATATTTTCAAAGGTATAGATTATGAAGAAGCCGTTTTAGCCTTAATTACATTTGTAAGTTTATACCTGCAAAGAAAACAATACTACGTACGGTCTGATTATAAATTGGCCAACAGAGTATGGCTACCTGGTCTAATCAGCCTTACTACGGTGGTTGCTTTTGGTACCATCGCATTCTTTTTTCTGGATGAAAAACATTTTAATGCCGATTTTACACTTAAGGAGTCGTTTGGTAATATGATTTCGGCTTTGTTTTTGGTTAATTCGGGAATTAAACCAGTAACCGGTTTCGGTCATCAGTTTCTTTGGAGTATTAATATTTTGGGGGTACTTACCTGGGTCTATCTTGCCTTTATATTTTTGAGGCCGTATATTTTACAAACCGAAAAGCATTCGGAAGAGGACATTGAGCTTGCAGAACTTATTGTAGAAGAATTTGGAGACTCTAATCTCGATTATTTTAAAACTTATGCGGATAAGAAATACTGGTTCGACAGCGAAAAAAGGAGTGTGGTTTCATTTAAAAATACCAATAATTACGCCATTGTTTTAGAAAATCCTGTGGTGAAGCCTGGTAAAAGCCTGGAATCAGCAATTACGGAATTTGACAAATATTGTGAAAACAATAGCCTACGTACTGCATATTACCGGGTACTCCAAAAGGACATTGATACTTACGAATCTTTGGGCAAAAAAGTCTTGCCTATCGGGCAAGAAGCATTTATTAATCTCGAGACATTTTCACTGGTAGGTGGCCAAATGAAGGCATTCAGAAATGCGGTAAGTAAAGTAACCAAGAGTGGGTACACTTTTCAGGTGAACAGAGCTCCGCAAAAGGATGGATTTTTGCAACAATTGAAAGCTGTGAGCGATTCGTGGTTAAAAGAAATGGATCGGGATGAACTCGCATTTTCACAAGGAATTTTTGACTTTGCCGAATTAAAGTCTCATACCATTTTGAGTGTGCAAAATGAAGAAGAAAAAGTGGTGGCTTTTGTAAATGTGATTCCGGGTGGGACACCCGATGAGGCCAATTTTGACCTGATGCGAAAAACGGAAGATGCACCGGGAGGAGCAATGGATTTTCTATTCATCAACATGTTTTCCTATTTTAAAGATCAAGGCTACAAAACGTGTACTCTGGGTCTGGCTCCTCTTTCTGGAATTTCCGAACCGGCAAATATGCAGGAAAGGGTTATCAAATTGGCATATGAAAAAATAAAAAGATTTTCTGCCTATCGCAACCTGAGGTTTTACAAAGAAAAATATCAGCCCGAATGGAAAATGAGGTATTTGGTGTATAGTTCGCCTTTTGATTTACTCTTTCTTCCGGCTGCACTAGAAAGAGTAATGAGAGTTTAATAAACTGCTACATTTGATTTGAATGAAAATAGCCAACAAGGTTTTACTTATTTCTGCCATAGTAATGGTATTTGTTAAACAAAGGGTTATTGGCCAGAGTACAGACAGTATTTCAGTGCAAACGACCGATATTTTTGAATTTATTGGTCAGAAAATACTAAAAAAAGAACCCAAAACGGACAGTACAAAAACTTTTAGTTCGAAGCCTATTCTAAGTGTTTTTCCGGGTGTGGGTTATAGTCAGCTTAAGGGGCTTAGTTTTTTCTTCGATGCCAATATATCCTACTATTCTCATCCTAAAACTAATCTCTCAGTAATCGATTTTTCACCGGAATATGCCTTGAAAAATTTGTTTACACCTACACTCTTTGCCACCATCTGGACTAAAGAAAATCAATGGAATTTTGTCATTGACTGGCGTTATTTCAATTATTTTATAAAAGACTATGGCTTAGGAGATGATTCAAAAGGTGATGTTTTTACTAATTATAGCTATAACTATTTGCGATTGCATCAGGTGGCTTCTAAGCAAATCAAGATTGATTTTTACCTGGGATTAGGTTATAATTTTGACAGGCATTACGATATACAAAATCTGGATTTCACCAATTCAACCAATGCCAATGAATATGGAATAGGCAAAAACAGTACCTCATCGGGTCCGGTTTTTAATATTTTATACGATACCCGTCGAAATGAAAATACTCCGGTGGCAGGAGGCTGGTATGCGAATCTTGCTTTTACACAAAACCTGAAAATATTTAGGAGCGACGAGAATTACCAAACCATTTATACCGATTTCAGGCATTATATAGCTCTTGGCAGGAACCCATATAATTTACTTACCTTTCGGAATATTAACTGGTTGATTACGAATGGCAGAGCTCCCTATTTGGATTTGCCTTCCACGCAATGGGATGTATATAATAATACGGGTCGCCCCTATATTCAGGGGCGTTATCGGGGCCAGAAAATGATTTACCTGGAATCGGAATACCGGTTTAATTTGCTGAAAAACCAAATGCTGGGCGGAGCTTTTTTTGCCAACTTACAGGCTTATAATGATTTTGATTCCCGGCATATTTCCAGACCAATACCCGGATATGGGGCTAGCCTTCGAATATTAGTTAATAAAGCCTCGCGGGTTTATTTCAATATTTCCTATGGGTTTGGGATCAATGGTGCCAAAGGGTTTTTGTTTAAACTTGGGGAGTTTTATTAAGCATAAAAAAAGGTCATTTTTTATTTTAATGACCTTTTTTTGAAATAAGTGCTGTTCTTATTTTTTCTCCTCTCCTGCTCTATTAGCATCCTTGTTTCTTAAATGCATCATTCCGTTTTTCAGGTATACTTTACTTTTTGCAGGATGAACTACCACATAAGTATCGGCTAAAAAAAAGTACTCGTGTGCTAAACATGTTTCTGCCTCGTCAAACGCAGCCAGAATACTTTGTTCTGATTCAATTCCGGGCTTTTTCATAAGTATATCATCAATTTTATTGAGGGCAGTTATGCTTTTTTGTAGCTGCTCCTTAGGCTCACCTTTCAAGCTATCGCCTTCGGTTTTCATAAAACCTATGGCTTCTTTTATTTTTTCACTGGTGGCCTTATAGTCTTTAGATTTAAATTTTTGAAAAGCTTCTTCAAAAGCAATATCGGATTTATTGGGTAATTCAATGCCCGCTTCTTCAACTACTACTTCCGGTTCTTTTAATTCGGTTTTTTCCTCGGTTTTTTTCTGGCAAGATACAAGCATACCAGCAGCAACTGCCAGGGTCATAATTGCATTTTTCATGGGATTTTTGAAATTTAAATTAACACTTATATTTTCGATGCTTTATCCAGATTATAGCTTCCATCATACAGCAAATGCATCTTTTCTTTTCCTTTTTTGATTTCTACTTTGTAATATGTTTCGCTTTCATCTTTTCTGTTGATAGTTATTGTTTCTGAATCTTTGGCGACTACCCATCCAGGATAATTTTCAACAATGTTTTTATCTATCTGCGTAGGAAGAGCTACGTTCATCAATTTGGATCGATAACTGATGAGTTTACCCTTGTCGTCGTACATGGCACTTACTTTTCCATCTTTCCCCATCATTTCCACGGCATATGAACTGTATTTCATATTTAGGTCCATATTTTGATTTTGATTAACCACCCAGTCATAACCCACAATTTCGAGTGGTAAAGACCTGTATTCAATTACTTCATTATCCGGAAAATCCGTTTTTACTTTTGTTACTACTTCAATAGGTACTACACTTTCTTTAAGTTTGGCTGTGTATAGTTCGGTTTCCTGAGCCGATACTTTAGTGGCAAATGCCGAGGCCAAAATTGTTGAGGCTATTATTAATTTTTTCATTGTATAAAGAGTTTAATTTTATTCCAACACACTGCGTGTTGATTACATTATAAAGATGCGAAGCAGCTCTTTTTTGAAGCTAAAGTTCAACTTAAAAAGTTCTTAAAAATTGGATTAACCAATTGATATACAGTTAAATAAAAAAGCTATCCCGAAAATCAGGATAGCTTTATAAACTATTACTACTATAACCCATTAACTACTATTTTTTGTCGAGCGTATCTATCTTTAATAATTTACCAGTTAAATCAAATGTCAGCTCATAATTTTTATCTGATTTTTGAATTTCGATATCGTAAAAGTCATTTTTCGGACTGTTACTTAGGCTTGCAGATTCGAGTTTATATTCTTTAAATGTGGTATCTATATGCGTAAATATTTCCTTGGGCAACAGATTTTGATTTAATTCATGATCTGTTTTTATCCAGTCGCCTTTGCTATCGTAAACCGCATAAAAACTACCTTCTTCCGGGTATTCAAAGTTTACTTCCCATTGCTTTTCGGGAGTTTGATTCCAGCTGATTGATATTTATTGCTTTTCCGTATTTAGCTTGGAAATTATGACCAACTTCTTTTGGTACGGTAGGTTGACTTTCAGTGCAAGAATTGAGTATTAGTATACCACTAAAAAATAATGCTATTAAAACAGATTTTTTCATTTTGTTTTCATTTTAAGGATAAACAAAGGTTTGATAGTCAGTTTTATAGCGGGTAAATTTTATATTAAAAAGGTGTTAAAATGATTTTTCAACTAATGTTATTTAGAGGATTAATTTTTTTTCTATCGATTTTAAAATAATCATTTGCTTTTCCTGGCTTTCAAAAAGCACCTTAATTTGCTCCTCCAGCAAAAGATCAATTTTCTGATGAAGGCTACGTAATTCCATTTCTGATTTCAGGTTTATCAGGTAGTCATTCTGGCTGCGGATTCGGTCTTTTTCTTCCTGCCGGTTTTGGCTCATCATAATGATAGGTGCCTGTAATGCGGCAATGCAGGATAAAATCAGATTCATCAGAATGTATGGGTATGGGTCGAATCTGGTTTTGTTTGGGCCCATTGTATTGAATAAAATCCAGAAAAACAGGACAACAGCGAAAATGATGATGAATTTCCAGCTGCCGCCAAAAGAGGCGACTTTATCCGAAATCCGCTGCCCAAAGGAGAGCTTTTCGGCGGGCTCGTTCAGTTGATTTTCTATTATGCTTTTTTCTTCTTCTATGGATTTCCTGACGATATCCTGTAGTTTCAGCAATTGCTGGTTTTCTGTCTTTAGCAGATTAAAATTGGGCTTTCTCATTTTTGAAAAATTATAGTAGAAAATAAATTGGGTACTAAACGAAACGAAGGTTCGAATTAAAAACTTAATTAAAATTAAGAACAGATTAAAAAAGCGTTATAATTTGCAGTTAAGTTACTTCGAAAATCTCTATCAGCTAGAATCGATGTACAATATTTAGTTGATAGGAGCCTGGAGAAGGCGAAATGGTAATTTCTGTATTCTTTTTTTTAAAAGGCTTTGCAAATAAATAAGCCGAACCGGTACCTATAATTGCACCTCCGAGCACATCCCAGCCATCGTGTTTTCGGGCTTTTATACGGGTATAGCCCACATAAGATGCAAGCAGATATGCCGGAGCACCCACTTTCCAGCCATACCTTCTTTGCATAAATGCCGCTCCTGTAAATGCGGATGATGTGTGACCGGATGGAAAGCTGTATCTACCTCCATTTGGCCTGGGTTTATCAATGATTGGTTTAAGGGTATGCGTAATTATTTCGGTACTTATCATTGCTGCCGTAAATCGCAAAGTGCCTTTTTGTCCGTCTCTCAAAAACAAAGTGGAGGTAAATGCAGTAGCAGGAAGCAAAAACTGAAGATAGTCTCCTGAGATTTCACTGGCTGTTTTTTGTCCTAAACTTTGATGCCACCAAAGTAATAACAGGAAACATATTGAAAGCCATTTTTTCAAAACGGATATTTTTCAAGAAATAACTAGTCGGCTTCTTTCTTTATTATGTTTTCGGGTAATAAACACCAGAAATATAAGAAGAATTGCAGCTAAAACTACCGATGAGCCTATGGTTCCAAGATTAAGGCCACCTTTTTCAAGTGGTTTAGTAAGTAAGTCACCAAAAGTTGCTCCGAATGGTCGGGTAAGCACAAAGGCTATCCAAAAAAGCAAAACTTTGGAAACAGGCGTAAAGTAGTAAGCCAGCACTACGCAAAGAATTAGGGAACCGATGAGTATTGCTCCTCCCGAAAAACCCAGGCCGGAGCTATCTGCCAGAAAATCGCCGAGGGCGGTTCCAAGCGTATTGGATGTTAGAATGGTAAGCCAATAAAAAAGCTCTGGTCTGAAACTGCGTATATCCGAAACAGATAATGTACTTTCCGTAAACCACCAAATAGATAGCAAGGTAATTAGCGTAATGATCAGTAGGAGTGATCCCAAAGCGTAGCCTAGCCCCAGACTGCGATCCATATAATCGGAAATTGTGGTGCCGGCGGTGCTGGTAGATACAATTACCAGCCAATAGATAATCGGATGAAAAGATTTTGAACTAAGCTGAATTACTACAGTTATCAGAAAAAAGACCAATAAGATAATGGAACTAATGCCATATCCTATGTTTAAAGTTTGAGAAAGCAAATCGCCGGCAGTTTCACCTAAAGTGGTTGCACAGATTTTCATTATCCAAAAAATGAGGTTGACCTCCGCTACTTTTTTCATAAGAATTTTTTAAATGAAACGTAATCAGTAATTTATGTATTTTTCTGAAGTAAAAGCTGGACTGCGTATTTCCGTGAATTTTCATCCTATAAAAGTATTTAAAGTTATTATTGTTACTGTTTCATTTAGCTTAAAGCTATGTTAAAATAATATTAATTTGGAAACCTTAGGCAACAAAAAGCCGGGTTTTTAAGT
>JAHEBN010000076.1 GCA_024645245.1 Jiulongibacter sp.
TGAGAACACCAATCTCATCATCTGTTTGCCATTCGATAGGTTCATTGAGTTTATCCAGGTTTGTTCGTTTGATCTTTTGAGCAATCATTTTCAGCGGGTGAGTCAGCTGATTCGAAGCAAAATAGGAAAGGGTAAGCAAGAGTAAAAATAGCAGAATGAATACGCTTAAAATGGAGGTTACCACTTCGGTTACCTGCATGTCAAGGTTTTCGCTGGAGTCAAAAAACGGGATACTAACTATGCCCAGGCTATTGTTATTGTTGTCCTTAATGTTCATGTAGACACTCTTGTATTTTAGCTTGCCTAATGATTCATTCAGTAGTACCTCATTTTCTTTGTCTTCAATTAGGTGTTTGTAGGCCTGTGGGTTGATTTTATCGGAAAATAAAAAGTGTTCATAAATTAAAGGCCGGGTGGTAAAGTCAAGACCGCCATCAAGATTGAAATAATTAATATCGGTATTTGTTTCTTTTGCCAGTTTTGCCATTTCCTGCTCCAGATAAGCCCGGCTCATACGCTGATTTTTGAAGTTTTCAATATGAAGCTGTACCGTAGAAGCAGTATTGGCTGTGTTTTCCAGGTAAGATTTTTCCTGAACACGCATTAAAGTACCTCGTATTACGCTTAGGGTTATTATTATAACCAAAATGAGGGGCAAAAGGAAAGCTATATTCAGGTAAAGTTGAATCTTGGTAGAGAAATTCATGTTCAGTTTTTTCAAGCCGTATCGCAGCCCGTAGAGCAACACCACCAGGGAAATCATCACTACCGATAGCAGGAATAGAAAGGAGAAGTCTGAAATTAAGGTTTTAAGTAATTTATCTTCAGATGAAACCACAATTGTTCTGCCTTTTTTACTTCTTAGACCAATGTGATTATAACCACTCTTCACCAGGCCATTTTGGTATAGTTGTTTGTTAGCAATCAGGTTCTGATGAAAATTCATCTGATAATTGAAGTTTCCGCTACTGAATTCTAACTGGTTTTGACTGTTAAACAGGGCATAGCTGTAATTCCTTGATTCGGGGTTCTGAATGTATTTTTTATTTATTAATAATTCAGGGTATACATTTTCGTCCGATTCGTCAGAAAGAGTTAACAAAAGAATAATATGGCCATTTTCCATCGGGATAAAAACGGCATATTCTTTAATAAAACTGTTACCCGATTCATTTACAAAATATATATCCGGCTTGTCAGTCCTGTATTTTTCTTTTTTGAATTTACCTTCGTAATAATTGAGCGGCAACAAGTTATCCTGCTCGCCTAATTGCATACCAGCTTTGTCGAATGATAGGATTTCGGGTTGGTATTTATCGAAATATAAATCGAGGTGTTTTGACTTAACAATTTGGCTTACAGCCAATGAAGCAAGTTTGTCTCGTTTAAGTGCCTCGTTTATTAAGGAATCTTTTCGTATACCTTCTGTTACTTTAATCAATAAGCCTTCTCCCAGTAAATCGTTTTCGGCCAGGTATTTTTGACCATAATTTTGCTTGTCGTACAAGTTTTTCTTCAATTCTTGTTTGTGAATAACATCCACAGCAATTAAAGCAAAAATAAAAGCCCCAATAAAAAGATATATGGAGGTATTGTAGTTTAGATTATCTAAAAAACGGGGTAAATTGTAAAAATAGCTGATCAGAAAGTACAAGGCTGTCAGTGCGTATATCCAATTCGGATCAGAAAGAAAAAGCACCACCGCTATACTCAAAATAAAGGCATAAAGCCAATGCATAAAGCCCGATTTTCGATTTTGATTCAATCTGGAAAAAATGACTATGAAAATATTCTGGGATAAAAAGAAAATAGCTGAAACTAAGATGTAGAAAATCAGCGTACCGATTTTTAAATGCGAAAAATTAACGCTCAATGAGTAATCCAGTAAATATTCTGATTTAACATAAATATTATTCAGATAAACATAACAGATATAAGCGATAACTATGCTAAATAAAACGAGGAAGATGGAAAACGAACTCTTTAAAATGTCGGGTAATTTTATAAGGCTTCTGAAAGCTTTTGACCTTCTCAGAAATGTACTTACAAAGATCAGTATGGCTACTATAATGAATGAATTTACAATCAGATCGCCCAGTGAGGGGGTAAATCTGTCAATGGAAAAATACCTGGAATTGAACAGGTCGGATTCCGTGAAAATAAAAGGTATAGAGTTGGCCAACATCAGCCACCTGATTGTAACGGCGTATAGCAGGATTAAAATAAATGATATACCGATTTTTCTTTGCCGGCAAAGATCTTTTATTTGAAAAAACAGAAAGATTCCAATTAATATTAAGCCGATTGTAGCCAGAATCAAGGTATTAGAGGGGATAGAGGCGGTGCTTAGTTTAGCCTTATTTGGCGGAATAACAGAGAACAGAAACCTCCCGTTTTCATCGGTGATATTCAGGAATTGCTTCTCAGACGCCTTATTTAGGATTCTTATTGGATCAATTGAAAATATATCCGTATTAAATCCGGTTTTCAGGTAATCATTTTCATTTTTAAACTCCTGATAAATAGGGATAATGCCATAAATATCCACCTGGTCAGACTTGTCGGAGAATGAGATTTTTTTTACGAGGCTTATTCGGTCATTTTGAGCGATTATACTGCTTCGGTCTTCCTGATTAATACCTTTAGGATCAGGTATATATCTGTAATCTGACCAAAAAATTAAATGTTTGTTTTTATAGATAAAGTAAGGAAATTTAGTGGGCTCGCTTAAATTACCAAAACTTTTGGTCGTACTTTTCTGGTATTTTAGACCTATAAGGTTAAGTTCTTTAGACGCATCATTAAGCTCATTCTTAATTTCGTTTTGAATATAAGTTCCGTAGTGTTTTTCGGAAACATCGGGTGCATATTTCTCAAAAAAAGTATAATTAAAAACAGACGTAAAGCCCGTTAATAAAGACACCAACAGTATCCAATACTTTTTTAGATTTTTCCCTATCATGGGATATTTTTAGTTTTTCTTTAAACTACAAGGTGAAAAAATCGTGCCAATACGCTTTTAAAGTAACCATTTCGTAATAGGTACTTATTAACAGAATACATACCTGCTAAGCATTCGCTTTCTTAATTAAATATTGCCTGATTTTTAATATTCAAGGAAATAACGGAATTGACATTTTATACGCGATTCCGTTTATAATGCTTTAATCTGATTTCATAAGTTTAAACTTAGTATTCATAAAATTTAATTTCAATGATACATTTTAATGTCGGATATTTAAGAGGATAAAAGGGAAATAAATAAAGCAATATCGATGTCATTTGATTTTAACATTTTAATTCCGCTGGCTATGGTGCTGTTCAGCGGCTTTTTAATAGCACGTGTAATTTCTAAAAATAAACTGGAAGAAAAGAAAATAGAGAGCAGGCAAATAAGCGGGAGTGCTTTAACACCACTTCGATTGCAGGCTTATGAAAGAATGACCTTGTACCTTGAACGTATTTCCCCTAATTATTTGTTATTAAGAGTGTATGATAATTCTTTAAAAGTGATTGATTTTCAGCAGCTTTTGCAAAAAGAAATCAGAGAAGAGTATCATCACAATCTAGCTCAGCAGGTATATCTTTCTGAAGACCTCTGGGAAGAAATTAAACAGGCAATGAATGAAATGCTTGCCATGGTAAATCAATCGGCGGGAGAATTAAAACCCGATGAACCAGCAATTAATTTGTCAAAAAGGATATTCGATAAAGTAATAATTGATGGCAATAATCCGACATCCGTGGCCTTGAGCAAACTCAAAAAGGAAGTGCATCAGTTATTCGATTAATTTTAAATTTAAACCTCAAAAATCATGTCAGTAACCTCAAAACATCTCGCTACTTTTATTTTAGGTGCCGCCGCAGGTGTGGCTATGCACAAATACCTTCAAACCGAAGAAGGAGAAAAACTGGCCGAAAACCTTAAAAATAAGGCCAATGAATTAAAATCAGAAGCGGAGGGAGCAATAGATAAGGCACCGGAATATTTTGAACAATTGAAAGGCGAAGCTACCAATAAGTTGGGCGAAGTGGTAGCCATGTTGAAAGAGAAGTTTCCGGATGCTGAGAAAATGATACAGGATTTATTGGCCGGAAATGTACCACCAAAACCGGCTGACGAAACGCCCGCCTGAATTCAAAACATAAAAGAGAGACAATAAAAAAGGCGGTGAAAATTTTCACCGCCTTTCAATATGATATTTTCAAAAGATTAATAACGCTCTCTTCTGAATCCACCACCTCCACCGCCGCCACCAGAGCGTTCAGCACGAGGTTCTGCCATTTTAACGACGATCGTACGACCATCCATTTCAGTTTCATTCAATGCTTTGATTGCATCGTTTCCTTCTGCATCATTAGGCATTTCTACAAAACCGAAACCTTTAGAACGGCCAGTGAATTTGTCCATGATAATTTTTGCTGAATCTACGGTACCGAATTCTTCGAATGCATCGCGAAGAGTATCTTCGTTGGTGTCGTAATTCAATTTTGCTACGAAAATGTTCATAATAAAAAAATGTAAATTGTTAAAAATAACTGAGAAATACCACGTAGCAAAACCTCAAAAACATCGTATAATCAAAGAATGCTGAACGAAGAAATAACTCAAAACGGCGTAAAGGTAAATATTTTTTTGAAATTCCAAATTAATTTGGACATTATTTCACGTGGTAGTATTTATTTTATTCATTGATAATCAATAAGTTTGGATAATTACACCAAAGATCTGAATTCAAATGAATGCCCGCCACCATTTTTCTTTGGGTAATTGAGTCTTGTTTAATTCCAAAGCCTCGCCAATTTTGGGTGTAATCATTTCAACACCAAGCTTTTCCGCTTCTTTTTCTGCTCTTTCCACGGGCTCGGTCCAGCTGTGTAAAGCCAGCGTAAATGCCCCCCAGTGAATAGGCATCATTCTGGCCGCCTTTATATCTTTACTAGCCTGAATGGTTTCCTCGGGCATCATGTGAATGTTGGCCCAGCGTTCGTTATATTGCCCGCATTCCATCATAGCAAATGTGAAAGGGCCGTATTTTTCGCCTATTTCTTTGAAGTGTGGGCCATAGCCGCTATCACCACTGAAGTAGAGATTGTCTTCATTTCCTTTTATGGTCCAGCTGGCCCAAAGTGTAGTAAAGCGATCACCAAATCCTCTGCCTGAAAAGTGACGGGCCGGTGTGCAGGCTATTTGTAAACCTTGAAATTGAGCTTCTTCCAACCAGTTAAATTCTCGAATCTTATTTTCATCCACTCCCCAGCGTTTTAAATGATTGCCAACTCCAAGGGGCGTATAAAACATTTTAACTTTACTTTTTAGCTTTAGAATAGAGCCATGGTCCAAATGATCGTAGTGGTCATGTGAAAATATTACCAGATCGATTTCGGGGATTTTCTCAATGGCAAGTGGAAGTTCTTTGCTGTATCTTTTCTTTCCTAAAAAAACCACAGGTGAAGGCGTATCGCCAAACATGGGATCTATCAGGATTTTCTTCCCATCTATTTCTAATAAAAAAGCCGAATGGCCAAACCAGGTAAGTCGGGTGGCTTCGCCTATGTGATTTTGAATATCAAGTGAATCTATCTTTTCTACCGGAATATTGACCTTGGGCTCCCGATTTGTGTTTTGCTTAAAATATTCCGGCAAAAGTTTCATCATTTCACCAAAATTCATGTCCATATTGGTTTCTACAAGGTTTTTAAAAACGCCTTTTTCGAAGTGTCCGCTTTGGGTGTAATGTTGTTTTTGAATTTCGGAAGCCTTACCTCCAAAAACTGGATGAAATTGCATAAATAAGAAAATACACACTCCGGAAATGAGTATAATTCCCAGTAAACTTAATAATGTCATTTTAATAAACTTTTTCATTTTTGAAGATCGTACTTATTGGCCATATAATTGATGTCACTGTTTTCTAAATAAATCTTATCTGGTAGTGAAGAGGCTGTATAAATCATGGCTTTGCCCACATTTTCTGTAGTGGTTATTTGGTTTGGGAATACATATTTTAAGAAACTGAAAAGCGGATTTATTATTTTATACAATGTATTGTACCATTTGGTTTTTGAGCTTATACCTTTTAATGGTTGAATAATCCCCGGTCGATATAGGTACACTCTTTTGAACGGCAAATTTAATAGAAGGTTTTCGGCTTTCCCTTTCACTCTTGCCCACATCTGGCTACCGGATTCATTGCTTTGAGTACCCGCTCCTGAAATGAAATTGATAACCATACCGGGATTGTACTTTAACAGACTTTCAGCCACAACGCGTGTGTAATCAAACGTTATACGGGTATAATCTTCTTCGTTGATTCCAAGCGATGAAATTCCCAGGCAATAAAAGCAGGCATCGTAACCGGCTAACTGACTGGCCAGGCTGTTGAAATCCATCATATCGGCAAGGAGTATTTCCTTTAATTTAGCATTGTTTTGTTTTATGGAGGTTCGGTTAATTACTAAAACTTCTTTTATCGAGTTGTCTTCGAGGCACTCCAGCAGAACACCACTCCCAATCATACCCGAGCTTCCTGTTATTATTACTTTCATATTAATTTTCTTTTTGATAATATTTAGTGATTTTCATGATTAATCTTTTTGGCGAAAAAGGGATACCGGCTATTTGCATTCTCATAAACAAGGAAGCCCCTGCAATTACATTGAGTCTGCCTTTTAGCATAGCTTCATAGCCTTTCATTGCCACAATTTCAGGGCTTGCTATATCGCCTGTGAAAAGCGAGGTTTTGTCTAATCCAGCGGTTTTGGCGAACTCCGTTTCGGTGGCAGCCGGAAGTAATGCGGTTACGGTTATACCTGTATCGCTTAATTCTTCATTAATAGCATTACTGAATGATGTTACGAATGCCTTGGTAGCAAAATAAACAGCTTGTAATGGGCCAGGCATTAAACTCGCAGTGGAAGAAACGTTCAATATTCTTCCCGAATTTCTCTTAATCATTTGCGGTAAATATAAATGAGTAAGGGATACTAAGGCACTGATATTCAGGTTTATCATTTGTAATTCGTCTTCCAGTTTTCTTTCATGAAAATTTCCTCTTCCGCCAAAACCCGCGTTATTGATTAAATATTCAATTTCCAAACCTTCTTTTTGAGTTTGTTCGAAGATTTCCATTGCCGCGATTGAATGGGAAAGGTCTTTCGCAATGACTAAAACCTTTGTATTAAAATTATTCTCTAATTCGGTTTTTAATTCGAGTAGTTTAGGCTCATTTCGGGCGATTATAATCAAATCGCCACCTTTAGCGGCGTGTATTTTGGCAAATTCTCTACCAATACCAGTTGATGCTCCGGTTATTAAAGCTATTTGTTTCATTTTGATAGTGAGTAATCACTTATTAATTTATTAAATTTTTTATACATTGTATTTTTCTAAAAGAAATGTTTGGAAAGCTTGCTTGTCTATCGGCACTCCTTTTAAAATGGCTCCACTCATGCCTTCATGAATAAAAACAATTAGCGAGGCCTCTTTTTCAGGTTCTGCATATCCGAGCTTTTCGAAGGCGTATTTTAGGACCCGAAGCAATGGTTCTGTTTTTTCTTTACCATCAACTTCCATTTCCCACTTTAGTTTAAATTGTAATTTCCAGAAGGTATATTCACTTTCAGGTACTTGAAAGGGTAAAAGGATGGCCTTTCGAATGATTTTTTCTGGGTCCGACTCCATCACAATGTCGGCATACAGCGACTTAAACCGATCTTCGCCAACTTTTAAAAGTGCAGCCAGTAATCCTTCTTTGTTTCCAAAATGACGAAAAATCAAGCCCTCGGATACTCCTGCTGCTTTAGCTACTTTGTTGGTAGAGGTTGCATTGTATCCCTCATTGGCAAAAAGCTCAAGTGCTGCGTTAAGTATGTTTTCCTGTTTTTCGGTCATAGAAGTAAGTAATTACTTACAAATTTATAAATCATTTTTATTTTCGCAAAATATTTAAATATTTTTTTCAAAACACAAACTATTTTCAATTCCAATATACTGTGCGAAGTTGGGAGTTCTTTGGTAATTCATTTTTTGATAGAGTGCTGCTGCTTCAAAATTCTTTTTACCAGTCTCTAAAATTAGTGTTGAAAATCCTTCTTCTTTTGCCCAGTTTTCCAATTCGCTTAAAATCAATTTGGAAAATCCCTTGCCGCGGTTCTCCCGTTTAACAAACATCCTCTTAATTTCTGCTGTTTTACTATCCGACTTTTTAAAAGCACAACATCCTATAGTAATATCATTTACTCTTAAGACTAAAGCGTGCCTGATGTGAGTTATGCCATTGAATTGATGATAGAATGAATGATCTTCCCCATCCCGCACGGCCAGGTCGGCATCTAACTCTTTAACTAAGCTCTGGAAATCCTTATTCTCTGAATTTGTCCGGATAATTGCTGACTTCATTTTCTTCGGGTTTGAGTAAACGATATTTCTGTAAAATGCTGGCAATCAGGGCTGTGGTGTAAGCATCAGAATGCCATTGCAAAACATAACGAAGGGCTGTGCCGCTGGTAAAAAAAATGCCTCCCGGCCAATGTACTTCATCTTTATTTTTTATTGCTTTCGAAATGATAAAGTCTTTTGCCAATTCAATATTTTTTTCCGGAACCATCAGGTTTTGCTTTTTAAAATCAAGCATAGCATGTAAAGCATATGCGGTTGATTGAATACTGTCTCCGTTATTTACAAAATAAGGGCTTACAAAACTTCCATCACTTTGTTGAGTTTTCAAAAGATGATTAATACATAATTGAGCTGCTTCTTTCAGGTTATTTACTCCAGCCGCATAGGCTCTTCCTATGCTGAAATGTAAATGATAAATATTGGGGTAGTAAATACCTGCTGTTTGCCATCTTTCTTTTTTGATAATTTCGGTAATCATTTTACAAGCGGCCTGGCTTATTTTAGAATCTTTATATTGTTGGCTTGTTGCCAGATAGCAAAGAATATTGGCATTTACAATCGGGTCTACGTCATTAGCTCCAAAAGGAATCCAGGGCTCATAAGCAGTAGGGTATGCCGAGCTGGTTGGTAGAAATATCGTAATTATAGAGGTTAAACTATGTATTGGCGTCCAAATGCCAAGCTTTTTTTCCTGAGAGAGCCAGGTAAGATAAGCTCCTGAATTTTTCTTTATGTGAAAAAGTGCATTGTACCAATTTCTGTTTTGTCTTTTTCCATCAGACCATTTCTCAAAAACTTCGTCACTGGTAACTTTAACGCTATCGTTAAAAATTTGATTGTGGTAATAGTTGGCCAGGCTTGCCAGATTGGTGTCGTCGGCATCTTCGGCTACATTGGCCATTTTAGCGATAAGCTTATTTTTAAGTTGGAAATTGGTAGGTCGGTGAACAAGAGGTCTAAAGTTCTTATTTCCTAAAAACTTATGATTCTTTTTTGCCGGTAATAACCGCCAGAAATTATAAGCTGTACCTATTCGGTATATAAGTATTTGCTCGTGCGATTTTTGCAATACCGGTAGCAGTTCTTTGTCAGAGCTGTCTCTTAGGTAAATTTCTGCTAAAAAATTATGAATGGCAGAAGTGGTAAAGCAATTAGAATCCACCACTTTTTGACTTTTACCAAGAAATATATAGGAGCTTTTTAAATCCATATATACAGGCCATTCACCGGCGTATTGCTTTTCTTCTAAAGTTGTTTTTATTTGATTTTGAGTAACAAAATTCAGTGCAAGATGAAAAAGACTATCAGTCTCGAAAAATGAATTTTGAGCTTTTATTTTTGGGCAAATCAACAGAAGGAATAATACAGCTATAAGCGGATTTTTCATGCTTCACTAAGATTTCACCCAAATTAGAAAGCTTATTTCAAAGCACAAAACGGATGCTTCCGGAAAATCAGAATTTAAAACCGCAACATAGTTAATCCGCCATCGATTACGAAGATTTGTCCGGTGGCATACGGGAAACCTCCTGAGGCAATAGAGCCAACTGCTTTACCGATATCCTCGGGTGTGCCCCATCTTTTGGTAAGGGTGAGGCCATCGTTTATTTGTTTGTCGTATTTATCTTTTACCACGGCCGTCATATCAGTACTGATAACACCTGGCCTGATTTCATAAACAGGTATGTCGTATTCCGACATTTTAAGGGCGAAAAGCTGGCTCAGCATACTTAGCCCGGCTTTTGAAATACAATATTCCCCACGCATAGGTGAGGCAGTATTGGCAGAAATAGAAGTGATATTCACCATTTGAGCTTCAAAATCCGGGTTGGCGTTTTTATGCTCTATCATTTTCCTGGCAACCAACTGAGTCAGGAAATAGGTGCCTTTGAGGTTTGTGCCTAATACATAATCAAAGCTATCTTCACTTACTTCCAGCATATCCATCCGCACTTTGGGTGCCACACCGGCATTGTTGACCAATAAATTGATAGGTCCCAGTTCGGAAAACGCCTTATTTACGATTTGTTCTCTTTCGACTGAATCAGCAATATTTCCCGGACAATACACAACTTTTATACCTTTTGATCTTAAGAGATTTAAATTTTCGGCAGCATCCGACTCCGGCCGAACTCCATTTATGGCCAAATCGTAACCCAGGTTTGCCAATTCAGTTGCGATTCCAAAACCTATTCCCCGGCTTCCGCCGGTTATTAATGCTGTTTTTTTGTTCATATTCTTTTTAAATATTTCAAAATGGGGTGTTCTCGACTGTCTCGAACTGACAGGTGGCTTGTCAAAAAACTAATACTCAAAAGAAGCCTTTTTCCTTGTTCCTTTCTCAAAAAAAACTAAAACTTACTTCCTAAAACCTAATACGTTATACCTAAACCTTATTTCAATGCCTTCAACTCTTCCGCTTCCGGCATTTCTTTGTAATATTTATCCAGGGGATAGCAGCCTGAGATGATTCCATTTCTGGGGGCAGTGGTGCAGTCGGAAAAGGTACGACATATCATGTTTCGTTTATGCGGTCGAGCGTGGAGCATATCATCCGGCATATCTGGATAAGAGAGTACCATTCTTCCAAATCCTACACTATCAGCCATTTTGTTATTCAGCACATGTTGAGCTACGTTCGGCAGCCACTCCTGTAAATAACTATATCCGCTACCTACAATCACAAGATCGGGGTATGAAGTTTTTAATTCTGCCGCCGCCCGTATCATACGGTTTACACCGATAAGCGGATCTTCAGGTGGTTGATAGCCATCTGATGGAGGGAAAAGTGCCGGTCGGGTAACATGTGGATTGTAGTATGGGCTACCACCGGTAATGCAAACCAGCTGAATACCAAGTTCTTGTAAAACGGCCATGAATTTTTTGGTCTCTTCCAAATCGGTACTTAAACCATCTTTTGATCCACCAAAAGTATAAGGATAAATATCGCCGGTTGCCATATCGGGTACACCCACCTGATCATCTCCTTTCTTAAATGGCCGTAAGTCATAGGCACTAAGTCTTACGCCCATTTCCAATCCGGGTGCCGCTTCTTTTATACCGGCAACCAGATTTCTTAAAAAACGGGTCCGGTTTTCAAAGCTTCCACCGTATTTGCCTTCCCGATCTATTGCACTTAAAAATTCATGTCCCAGGTAACCGTGGCAATGTTTTAAATCCACAAAATGATAACCGGCTTTTTGAGCCAAAACAGCGGCTTTGACATATTTTTGAATCAATTCGTCTATTTCCTCATCGCTCATCACAGCATCATCAGCCACATTGAATTTCTGATCAAGCATCGGATGCTTGTAGAGTGTAATCGACTCGTATTTTTTGTGATCGTTGGGTTTGCAAAATCTGCCGGAATGGGTCAGTTGTAATCCTAAAACCAGATCAGAAGTATTTCCGAATTTTTCCTGATGTTTTTCCATTACCATATTAAAGAGGCCTTTGATGTCTTCATAGGTGTCCTCGTTTAGCATCAGCTGGTTTGGGTTTGCCCTTCCCTCGGGTGTTACAGCTACGGCTTCTCCACCCCAAAGTAATTTAGCACCACTTATAGCAAATTTTTCCCATCGGCGTATGGTATGCACGCTTGCCCTGCCATCGCGTGTGCCATCCCAGCCTTCCATGGGTAAAATACACAAGCTATTTCCAATTGTTTTACCTGAATTGAGGTTAATGACATGGGCAAAAGGCGATTCTGCAGCAGACAAAAGTTCGGCATCGAAGGGTAAATCTATCTGATGCTCTGCCAAATAATTTTGTACGTCGTCCACGGTTTTTAACTGAGCCATCCGTGGGTATTGCGGTTTGAATTTTGAACTCATTTCTTTAAATATTCACCTCCCAGGCAATTGAAAAAGGTATAATAATAATCGTTATCAATTTGTTTTTGAATGTATAAGGCTAGTTCCCGCATGTGATAATCGCCCCACATACTCGATTCACCGTATGCAATTTTACTTCCCGGCGGCACGTAATCCCAGCCATTGGGCTGATGATAAATGCTGTGAAGCAAAAGTCCCTGATGATTCTTATCGGTACTAAGATAAGGCTCTTCGAGCAACCTGGCCGTCACGGTGAGTCCTGCCTGGGTGTATTTGGTGCATTCCTGATTTCCTTTTTTGGATAAAAAGTTACCTAAGCGAAGCAAACCTTGTGCTCCTATGGCAGCTGCGGTACTATCTACCGGTTCGTAGTCATTGAAAGGGTTGGCTGGTTCGCTTAGATAATCACCCATTTTATGGAGATTCGGTGCACCGGTATCCCAATAAGGAATTCCGTCTACAGGGGTATGCTCTAAATAAAAATCACAAGTGGCTTGGGCAGCTTTTAGCATTATTTCCATCAATTCTGCCTTATTTATTAGACTATCGTCTGATAAAAGGTCAAAAAGCTCTAATTGCTCGGCAAAACCCGACATAGCCCAGGCTAATCCACGAGTCCAGGTGCTGAACCCGGTGTAGCCTTGCTGGGAATTGGGGCATCGGTAATTGCCATCTTTTATATTAAAAATACTTTCATGAGCTGTTCTTCCACGCAAATCATACGTATCGCGACCTTCTCCGTAGTAAATGGCATATTTGGCTGTAGCCCGAATGTGATCGGCGGCACGCTCCAGCAAGTTTATTTTTACATCGTTTTCTGATTGTAAAAAATGATCCATTAAATGGCTTATTACCAAAGCTCTGCACGATCGAATGGTATCTACAAATAAGGAATGCGGGCCATTGAAGGAATGAATGAACCCACCATCGGTGGTGTTTGTCCAACGGCTGCCTTGCACAGCCCCCGAGATTTTGAGTGCCAACTCATAAAAGTTTTTCTCCCATTTATTGGTATCGGTTTTTCCTTCTTTTTGAAGCCGAAGTAAATTTCCGTATGTGCTTACATTATTAAAACCGTGATCGTGCACGCCGATGTGGCTGATGTGCGGAGCCATTTTCTCTATGGTGTTTTTTCGACCATTTTCCAGAAAATCAAGATCTCCCGTAGCGTCGTATTGAATCAGTGCTGACCCATATTGGAATCCCTGGGTCCACTCGGTCCAACCTCTGGTGGTGTATTTTCCTGCCCAAGTAAATACAGGTGAACCTTTGGAGGTATCGTAATTTTGCTCGATATCCTGTATTTTTTCACCACTTATTTGCCAGAAATTTTTCAGTTTATTTTTTAAGTCAGCTGCTTTAAGCTGATGATTTATTGAAATCATGTTGGTTTGAAGGGTTGAAACTGCCGTAAAAATAGGAGAAAAAGTATGCCTTCTAAATTATTCTGGGAAGAATGATAGCTAAATATCAGAAACTGCCTGAATTTTAATATGCCAGTGAGGTATTGTTTTTTTTATTAATAAGAGAATGATATGTGTTTTTTATAAAAAACTAAAGCTTTCACATTTTTGATCTTAAAAGGCTTGGAGGGAATATTTCTAATGCCAGATTAAAACAAATGTGAAAATACTTATTAAGTGCGAATACGCATAAATATTTACGTTTAGGTATTTAATTTTTTAAAAACAACCTGTGACTTTCAGTAATAGTACGCCAAAGAGCTGAATATTAGAATGCTAAGTTTGTGCTCAACTAATTTCTTATTGCCATGAAAATTGATTTAACAAATTTTAAAATGACCACTGAGGTTCAGCGTCTATTGCCTGTCCGTCAGGAATCACTTTATTTTATTTCACAAAACTCAATTGCTCTTAAGCAAAATACCACCTGGGAAGAGGTGACGTTCGTAGGCTACAATGCGGAAACCAGAAAACTGGAGGCAGTGGTACAATTGAAACAGGCATTCGGCTATTCCGGTGGATTATGTACCAATGGTTCTACCGAGTATGTTCGGTTTTTTATTGATAGGGGTGCAGGATTTGAGGATGCCGGATTAAGTGGTTTTAAGGCACATGACATATCTAATGTACCTGTCAATCACCATCCTTTGCATTTTATGGTTCAGCAAAATGTGGATGATAGTACCCATCGACGTTTATGTAATTTTCCGGTTTTGCCAAAAGTAAGAGCCATATTATCCTGGAATGCCATTCCCACTACAGATCCAAATCAAAATGTAAACTTTGGAAACATAATTGATGCAAGAATCCAGATAAAACCCAAAAAGTAGCTTATTTCGGATATTCTTGACCTATCAAAAGTAAAAATCAGCAATGATTTGCAATACATGTTTGTTTTGAATCAAACCGTAGAAATAAAGAAAATTTCGGTTCCATTGGAAACCATGTTGAAACTGAACTTGAAAGCTAAAGTACCGGCCCACCGGACTTTACATAGTTTTATTTCTCATTCAGCGTCTTTTCCGACTTCTAAAATAGGTTTTAAAACCAATGCTGCGTTCGACAAAATTGACCTTTCTAAGTTTGGAATATCCTGGGCTGAAATTTTTAAATCTTACTACAAGGAATTCAATACCGATTTTGAAGAAATGACTTGTTTGGGTTTAAACAATGATCAGGATATGCTTGGTGCAGTATTCATGTTAAAAAGCAAAACGGATACAGCGGTAATTTGTGCCAGACAGGGAGTACGGAATATGTGGCATTTTGGGCGGATTGGGATAATAACGGTAGTTTTGACTACCTGGGTACTTCGCAAGTGGTGGTACATGACATTGCCAATATGCCGGATGAAGGTTTGCATTATAATGTGCAACTACCGTTAAATCTGAAGCAATTAAAGCCATGCAGTAACCCAAATGTAGTTAAAATAAAGGCGGTGCTTTCCTGGCAAACTCCACCCTCTACCACCGATCCTAATGTGGCGGTTTATTGGGGAAACAGGAGAGAAGTAAAAGTGCAACTGAGACCTGCGGGAGATTCGTTAGGAGAATTACATTTTCATTACCACGATATTGGATATGTGTTGGAAGATATGATTGAAAATGGACTTGCTTTCCCAAACCCGATACAATAGCTCTATGCCAATCGCCCTTTTGGCGGAACTGTGCATATAGGTGCCCGATTTGGTGCTCCCGGAGTGCATTATAAAGTGGAATATTCGGCTGATGGAATGAATTGGTTTGCTGCTAAAACAGGCACTCAGGGTTTCCGTGTGTATAATCCGATAAGTGATTCATATGTATATCAATCCCAGAATTCTCCCGACGGTTGGTATGTAAATCCTGAAAACTTTAACGGGCCTATTCCAATTGATGAGCAAAATGCAACCCTCGTTGATTGGGATACCAATTGATTGGAGGGTACTTATCAAATCCGTGTTTTATATACTTGGGATGTTACGCATTCTACCAATGTAACTACGACTGCCAAAATAATTCGGGTAAATAATAAACGTTACCTGGCAAATACAGCTTTTCACAATTATATAGCCGGTGGTTTATCCTTAAGTCCTGTACATACTGTTGATATGATTTTTAACAATGGAGGAGGATGTATCAGCCAGCCAAAGGGCGTTGATTTCAGTGGTGCATTTAAGTCTGTAAATGCTTATTTCGCCCAATCCAGTTTGTAAGTTTTACCGTCTAATTCAGCTGCTATTTTATCTTCGGGTGGAGTTATTACGCCGGCAAGCGGTACTTTGGTAAGACCCATTGATGGTGCTCATATTTCCGGATTCGGTAATGAGGCCTGGACTTGGAGCACTGCCGGAATGCAGAAATGTGGATATGTACTGGTGCTTCAGGCATTTGAGCGTACCATTTATAATAATGATCACAATCTGCCCTATGTAACCGTATCAATTGGTTTTGCGGTTATATGATTTAGCGGACTATCTTTAGAATAATAGCGGGAGACTTAGTGAGGTCTCCTGCTTTTTAATGTGTTACACTTTTACCGCCTGCCTGGCCAGTAATTTCCACTTACCATCGCTTTTAACCCACACAGTTAGCACATTCAGGTGTGGTTTCAGGTCTTCACCAGCTACTCCAACCGTGGCATCCATAATGTGACGCACCCAAGCGGTATTCCCTTCTATTTTTATTACTTGTTCGCTTGCTTCAAAAGCTTTATAATCGTTTTCACCAGTAACCAGTACCCGTATAAATTCAGCCTGGTCTTCAATTTTTCCGGCTGAATGACCATAGGTAAGATTGGGTGAAGTAAGTTCTTTCAGGTTTTGTTCTGTTGGCTCCAGCAGGCAGTTTTTCATTTGGTCAATAGCTGCATTTACCGCAGCCAAATCATCGGTAGCAGAGCCCTCCTTCTTATCTTCGGATTTGGAATTACAGGAAAACATCAGGAGGCAAATACTAAACAATAACAGGAGATTTTTCATAATTTAAAAGAATTAGGGTTGAACATTACCCTAAAGTAATTTAATTCTCCGATGCCTGCAAATGCATGGAATAAGTGTGCAGATTTAGTAGATAAAAGCTCCTGATTTTATTTCGGGAGCTTTTTAAATCCAAATGTTATTTTCCTCCTTTTTGCGGTGGCGGAGGTAACTCTTTTTCAAACGTACCGCTGGCATCGAAAAGAATGCCCAGTTTTTTATCACTTGTACTAAGCAGAACTATTGTTTTTCCTTCCGGATCAGTACCTGCCTTTTCAATACTATACTCTGCATAATTACTTGCAGCATAGGCTGTTATTGTTGACGATAAAGTACTTATATTTATGTCGGTTAACTGAGGTGGTTTGTTACCTCCATTTCCTTTTCCAGGGCCTCCTTCGGGTTTTGTCATTTCTTTTACAAATTCACCATTGGCATCAAATTGCAAACCTTTATGTGTGCCATCTGCCAAACTTAGACTAACCAATATATTCCCTTCCGGATCAGAGCCGGTTTTTTCGATGGTGGCGTCCGAATAATTGGTGGTAATGTAATTGGTGATATAGGAACTTAAATCCGTTATGGCAATTTCGGTGAGTTGGGGTCGGTCACCATCAGGTCCACCTTGTGGATTTTGACCAGTTGGTTTACCTCCACCCCCGCTGGCTAAATCGAGCATATCGCTTGTTATGCTATCGGGGCTTACAGATTGGTTGTCACAGGAAACTAATTGAACAGAAACAGCTACAAGTGCAGCTACCAGAATCTTTTTCATATTATTAAATTGGTTTTAGGGCTTTTTACAACCCGATTTGAAAATTTGATTTTTAGTAAACCGGTTTTACTTGTAGAGATTAATCATTCCGTTTTGTTTGGTATGAATGATTAGATGATAGTGCGGAAAAAAACTTGCGGAGGCAAGAGAAAAAATATTATATTTTTTATTTAACCTTCGGTGAAACTCTTGTAAAAGTTTGAATATGAATATTTTATATTTTTTCTTTTTTGCTCAACCAATTTGAGCTAAAGATGAAAGTCATGAGAGCCGGAAGTAATATCATACCGTATTTAAATGCTTTTCCGGTCATGGCGTAACTTCCACCCGAAAATTTAACAAGTACTTGAATTAAAATACCCAGAGAAAGTCCAATACAAATAGCTGAAGCCCATTTAGTCCATTTTTTATCCCAATTTTTTTGAAAGAAAAAAGAAAGGAAATAGCAAATACCCAAGGTGATAAAAACGGTTACCAAGGCATTCGGGAAGTTTTTTATCATGCCATATTTAAATACAAAAATTCCAAGTCGCCCAACCAGATTTGGATGACTGATCATATAGGCATCTGTAATACCCAGAATAATAAGAAGAAGGAGGTTTTGAATTCGCGACATGGAAATGGATACTTATTTCTCACTTCAAAATTGAAGATTTATTGCTTGAAAACATTCGGCTTCTGGGAATTTATTTTTTAAGTAATACTTAAAATTTGTTTTCGGTATGGAATAGTAAAGCGGATTATAAATCAAGCAACATCCAGATGGTGCAGGCATAATGACCGCTATTGCCCATAGCTTTGTCCAGTTTTTTAAAACCTGCCTTTTCGTACATACCTACGGCTTTTCCCAATTCCGGAAAGCTCTCCAGGTAGACTTGTTTGTAGCCCATTTCACGGGCAGATGCAATACTTTTTTCCAACAATGTTTTCCCTAAACCTTTGCCTCTCGCGATTGGATTTAAATAGAATTTCACCAGTTCTACACAGCCTATTGGTAAGCCCTTCGTAGGGAAAATACCACAACCCCCCAATAGGTTCTTACCCTCCTGAGCCACCCAATAGCAGGAGCCGCTTGTCTGAAAAAGCTCAAATAAATGATCTGTAGTGGGATCGGTATAAACAGTGCCCGGCAGATCAATTTTGAATTCCCGGAAAACAGATTTGATCACCAAGGAGATTTGGGTATTATCTTTCTTTTCTATGGGACGAATATGGAATGTCATTTCAATTTTTATTGGCCTGAATTGTAAGTTAAGCAAATTATTTTAAACGGCACCTTGCTGTGAATTGAAGATATTTTACTAAATAAGTAAAAAATAACCGGACTCGGGATTATTCCTGAAAATGAAATTTTCCTTGATATGTTAAATTAAACGCTGCTTTTTGGAATTATTTAAAGTGATTCTCCAATAAAAAAACACCGTTTTTATTCGCAATGACAATATCGGGCCTCTTGTCTTTATTCATATCCTGAATCTCAATATTCAGGCCTACGCCGCTGTCTTCATCTATCATATACTCTTGCCAATAGGGTGCTTTTCCCGGTGTATGTTCCAGGTAAAAAAGCAAAGGGGCATCGGCATCGCCGGCGTCATTACCATTGTGGGCCAGATATCTTTTACCCGTTAAGAATTCCTTTTTGCCATCGCCATTCAGGTCAACCATAATAGAGGCGTGTGTCTGGGTGGTGGTTTCATTAATCAAATGGGTGATAAAATTAATGCTGTCTCCTTGCATAACTTGCTCGTACCACCAAATCCCCAGTTTATGTGCAGAGGCAGCCACTACATCATTTTTTCCGTCGCCATTTACATCCATAATTTGCATATGCGAGCAGGGTTCGCCCAGATTTGCCAGATGAAAAATCCAATCGCCAGAACTTTTATCCGCTTTACCTTCAAACCAACCTTCTCTTATACATACATCGTTTAAACCATCCATATTGATATCACCATAACCTATGCCATGAGAGAACCTTTCGGTACCGGAAACATTTTCAGTGCTGATGTTGTGTCTTATCCAGTCAGTTTCGCCTTTTTTCAAGGGAGCCTGCAGCCAGATTATTTGTTTCTTTTTTACATCGCCACATA